>JAIQFT010000011.1 GCA_020073185.1 Terriglobia bacterium | reverse complement strand
GCCTGCGTCCATCTGCTTCAACGCGGCGATCATCTCCGCTTCCGTGTGCCGGCTCCGAGACATGCTCCTCCCCGATCTTTCGCTTCCGCGAAACTGTGAAATCATACTCAGTTGTGTGCGGATTTAGGGGAGCAGGTCAGCCTGCCGACCCTCACCCTCATGTGTATGGCTCACGCCCGTCCCGATTTTCACCCGCACAACTGACTGGGGCATTCCCATTCGGTCTTCACCCCCAAAAATAATTCCGCCCATATCACAGCTTCTTCTCCCCGAATGGTGCTATACATGCCCTGTGAGCTGAACCGCTCCGACGGCCCCGGTTGCTAACCGTGATTTTCATCACCTTCCACTAGCACCGCCGTCCACGAGCCAGCCAACACTCGGACCTCGCAGTCCGCTGAAACCGATTTCGCCGACGCCACACCATGACGCCTTCGCATCTGCCGCTATCCGTGCCTTCAGCTTCTCGGACCCTTCCGCCTTGCGCCGTGAGCCTTGCGCCTGTTCCCTCGGCCCCTGAAGCCTGGAGCCTGAAGCCTGGACCCTGTCTTTCGGCCCCTGAAGCCTGTAGCCTGAAGCCTAAAGCCTGCCATTTCAATATTTTGCCTCTAACTCCCTATTCCTCAAAGATCTACAAGGAATTTCTCTCTAACCTCCTGATTCTCAAAGATCGACTCAGGGGGGAGGGGGTACCCTGTCCGGCCTCGCAGCGGACTACGGGACTACCAACTACGGACTACCCTCGACTCAACAACTCAGAACTCACAACCCACAACTTCTGGAAAAACTGGAAACTGGAAACTGGAAACTGTCATGACAATCCCCCGCTGCCAGCACATTAAAGTGAACGGAACCCAGTGCGGATCGCCCGCCCTCCGCGGCAACTGCCACTGCTACTTCCATGCGCACCATCAGCTCAAGCCCGCCAACGACAGCGCCTTCGACTTCCCTGTCCTCGAAGACGCCAACGCCGTCCAGATTGCGCTCATGCAGGTCATCCGCGCCATCGCCGACGACAAAATCGACTCCAAGCGCGCCGGCCTTCTCCTCTACGCCCTGCAAACCGCCTCCTTCAATCTCAAGCGCGCCAACCTCGAACCCGATATCACTAATGTCGTCCTCGACCCATCTTCTCTCGTCCAGGAGGTCGTGCCGACACCCGACCCAATCGAACTCCTCCTCGCCATGCGCAGCACCTACTTGGACGCTCCGCCATCTGAAACTTCCGCAACTTCTGCGGACGACCTCGATCCTGTCGTCCAACATGTTTCTCAGATCACCCGATGACGCCACTCGAAACTCGCAACTCGCAACCGGCTCGGTACTCGCCGTGGCATATCATGGCTTCTATGTCGGAAGCGGCGGCGTTCGTGATTGCCGGCGGGCAAAGCTCGCGCATGGGACGCGACAAGGCGTTCCTGGAACTCGACGGCCGCACCCTGCTGGAGCGCGCGCTCGACCTGGCGCACAGCGTCAGCGATCAGGTCATGATTGTCGGGCGGCGCGATAAGTTCGGCGCCTATGCCGACGTTGTGGAAGACGTCTATCCCGGGCAGGGGCCGCTGGCCGGCATTCACGCCGCGCTACTCTCGAGTTCCGCGGAATTGAACCTGATGTTGGGCGTGGATACGCCTTTCCTGGACGCGCGTTTTGTGCAGTATCTGATCGAGCAGGCGGAGGCGAGCAAGACGACGGTCACGGTGCCCGTCACAAGCAAGCTGCCACAGATCAACACAGACCAACACAGATCAAACATGACTCATTCCGATCAGTGTTCATCAGTGAAAATCAGTGGCTCAGCTTCCGCCCAACCGCAGCCGCTGTGCGCAGTTTACCGGCGCGAGTTTGCGGCGGTCGCCGAAGAGTCGCTCCGGCAACGGCGCAACAACATCGTCCCGCTGTTCGCCAAGGTTTCTGTGCGCGAGATCGGCGATTCCGAGCTGCGCCAACTGGCTTTTGACCCCATAATGTTCGAGAATCTCAACACGCCCGAGGAGTGGGAGCAGGCGCGCCGGCGTCTGCAGGTCAAATCATGACGGAACCGAAACCGTATATCGAATTTCAGGACGTATGCAAGGCGTTCGGCTCGAACAAGGTGCTGGACCACGTGAGCTTCAACGTGTGGCCGGGCGAGACCTTGTGCATCCTGGGACGCAGCGGCGTGGGCAAGTCGGTTTCGCTGCATCACATCATGGGGTTCCTCAAGGCCGACTCGGGGCACGTGTGGGTCGCCTACGAGGACATCACCGACTACCGCGAGCCCGACCTGGAGCGCATCCGCAAGAAAGTCACCATGGTGTTTCAGAACGGGGCGCTGTTCGACTCGCTCAGCGTCGGCGAGAACGTCGCTTTCCCGCTGCGCGAACGCGGCGACCTCGACGAGCAGCAGATTTTCCAGGTGGTGGACGGCCTGCTGGACATGGTCGGGGTCAGGGCGATGCGCGACCTGCTGCCCTCGGATTTGTCCACCGGAATGAAGCGTTCGGTGGCCATTGCGCGCGCCCTGGCGGCCCAGCCCGAGGCCGTGCTCTACGACGAGCCGACCACGATGGTAGACCCGCTAATGGCCCAGCTTCTTGGAGATTTGATCAAAAAGTTAAAGTTTCAGTTGAAGCTGACCTCGGTCGTGGTGACGCACGACATGCGGCTGGCGGAAAAGCTCGCCGATCGCATCGTGTTCCTGCACGAGGGCCGCGCCGTCTTCTGCGGAACGCCGCAGGAGATGGCCGACAGCGACGAGCCCATCGTCCGGCAATTCCTCAAGCTGGACGAGCTCGACAGCGAACAGTTCCGCCGCCCCGACATCGAACCCGGTCAGCAGCCGGAGGCCTGAGCCGGTCTTTATCCGTTGCCGTGCACGTGCTCCAGCCGGACTTTGTAGATCACGCGCACCTCGCCCGGCTGGGCGTAGGGATACTTGTCCACGCCAAGATATTTTTTCGCCAGCTTGTTGATGGAGTCGTCGGCGCCCTCCTGCGTGATGTCGGTCACTCGCCCGCGGACCTCGATGTAGCGGTACGGGTTCTCCGGGTCCACAATGGAGAGCGACACGCGAGGATCACGCCGCACATTCAGGTCCTTCTGCCGCCCGCGTGCGGAGTTGAAGACCACGTGTTCGCCATCGTAGTCGAACCAGACGGGCGTCACCTGCGGCCGGCCGTCCGGCATCAGTGTGCCCAGGTTAGCGAACGCCTTCTTTCCCTTGAACAGGTCGAGATACTTTTCCGGGATCTTCACCGCCATGCTGCTTCCTCCGTGTCAACTGTGTGTTCGCACCACCTAGAATCCTTGCGCTACCAGCCGCTCCACCGTAACCGCGTTGGTCGAGCGCGCGCCGATCATCTTCTCGACGTACTTGGCCACGATGTCGGTCTCGATGTTCACCGGGTCACCCGGCTTGAGGGAGCGCAGGTTGGTCGCCTCGGCCGTATGCGGAATGATGGCGATGGTGACCTTGGTTCCCTCGACCTTCGCCACCGTGAGACTGATACCTTCAATCGCAATCGAGCCCTTGTAAACCACGTAGCGCTCCAGCTCGGCGGGGATTTCGACGTGCAGCCAGAAATCGTCCGCGCCGGGGATACGCTCCAGGCCCAGGAACCTTCCAGTTCCGTCCACGTGCCCCTGCACGATGTGGCCGCCCATGCGCCCGTCGGCCTTCATCGGCAGCTCCAGGTTAACCAGCGCACCCTGGGTGATACGGGAAAAGGAAGTCAGTCTCCAGGTCTCTTCCGCCAAGTCGGCACGAAAAGAAGTGGGAGTGATTTCAACCGCGGTCAGGCAGACGCCGCTGACCGCGACGCTGTCGCCCTTCCTCAATTCGCGCGCCGTACGGGCCGCCTCGATGATTAATCGCCGCGTGCCGCCGCTGGGGGTAATGACCGCCACGCAGCCCACGTCCTCCACTAATCCTGTAAACATGATTGCCTCGCAGAGATAGTCTATCGTCGCTCGGTCTACGGTCCTGCCGGAATCAAAACAATACGCGGGCCGAACGACAAAGACCGAGAGACCAAAGAGCTTATGAGTACGGATCTCTTACATATGCTTCTACCGCAAAATCTTCCCCAAACCGGTGCAGGCGCAGATTCTTCACGTGCGCCGCCTCGCTCATGCGGCGAAATCCGGGGCCGGAGGCAAAGGGAACCGAGCCGCTGCCCGCCAGGATTTTGGGCGCGTAGTACAGAAAAACCTTGTCCACGATACCGGCCGCCAGCGCCGCCCAGTTCACCATCGCGCCGCCCTCGATCAGGACACTGGTAATGTCCATTCCGCCCAGCCGCTCGACTATCCTGCACAAGTCGGGGCGCCCGTCGCGGCCGCCGAGGGCAACCTGTTCGACGCGCACGCCGCGCTCCTCCAGTGCTTTGCGCTTCTTCTCCTCGGCAAAGGAGCACAGCACGAGAAGGTCGCCGCGGCAGGTTTTCGCGACTCGCGATTCCAGCGGCAGGCGCAACCTGGAATCCAGAATGACGCGCAGCAGCGCACGCCGCCGTGGCAGCCCGGTGCGGTCGGTGAGCAGCGGATCGTCGGCAACGACGGTGCCCACGCCGACCATGATCGCATCCATGGCGTGCCGCAACTCGTGCACGTGAGCGCGGGCCACTGCGCTGGTAATCCAACCGCCGGTGGCGCCCCCTGCGCCGAGTGCCGAGGGATTCCCGGACTCGCCCGGCGGCGGAGCGATCTTGCCGTCCAGCGTCATCGCCGCCTTCAAGATCACCAGCGGTGTGCGCGTGCGAATATGTTTAGCAAAGGCCTCGTTGAGCCGCCTCGCCTCGTCTTCGCCAATGCCGGTGGTGACCTCAATCCCGGCCGCGCTCAGCTTCTGCAATCCTTGCCCCTGTACCTGTGGGTTCGGATCTTGCATCGCAGCCACCACGCGCCGCACGCCCGACTCGATGACCGCATCGGCGCACGGTCCGGTGCGCCCCTGATGCGAGCACGGTTCAAGGTTGATGTACAGCGTCGTGCCCCGCGCCCGCTCTCCAGCCTGCTCCAGCGCCAAAATTTCCCCGTGTTTCAGGCCGTCGTAGGTGTACGCGCCCTCGCCGATCACCTGGCCGTTTGCGTTCACGAGCAGGGCGCCGACGCAGGGGTTCGGCGAAGTCAGGCCAATGCCCTGCCGCGCCAGTTCGAGCGCGCGCTGCATGAAGCGTTCATCATCGGCGGGCGTACGCATCAGTGTCAGATTCGTCTTCTGGCTCTTCCAGCGCCACAGCGCCACTGCTCACGCGCGGACCCTGGCGGACCGGCACCGGAACACCGGCTTCTTCACTGGGCTCGGCGGGTGTGGCCGGGCGCAACAATCCTCGGACAAACCACCCTATGAACCCGATACCCGCAACGGCAATACCACACAAGAACAGCATGGTGGCTACTGAAAGGACAAGGTCAAGTAGTGCCTTCACGGAGCTTACTCAATCCACACGACACGCGAGGGCGAGTGTGCCACACGGTCATTCGAACAGCGAATCCACAAATTGCCCGGAATCGAAGGGCAACAGATCAGTCTGCTTTTCACCCACGCCGACATAGCGCACCGGCACGCCGAGCTCACGCGAGATGGCAACCACGATTCCGCCCTTGGCGGTGCCGTCCAGTTTGGTCAGCACGATTCCGGTTACACCGGCGGATTCGGTGAACAGCCGCGCCTGCTGCAGCCCGTTTTGTCCGGTGGTGGCATCCATTACCAGCAGCACCTCGTGCGGAGCCCCCGGAATGATGCGCTGCGCCGTGCGTCGCATCTTCGACAGCTCTTCCATCAGGTTGCTTTTGGTGTGCAGCCGGCCGGCGGTGTCCACGATCACGTAATCCGTGTTGCGCGCCTTGGCCGCCTGCAGTGCGTCGTACAGCACCGCCGACGGATCGCCGCCGGGCTTGGTTTTGATCACCTCGGTGCCGGTACGATCGCCCCAGACCTCAAGCTGTTCGATGGCGGCCGCGCGAAACGTGTCGGCGGCGCACAGCAGGACGGTTTTTCCCTGCGACCGCAAAGCGTTCGCGAGCTTGCCGATGGTCGTCGTCTTCCCGGTCCCGTTCACGCCGACCACAACAATCACCTCCGGTCCTTCCACCGCCTTTACCGGCTCGAGGCTGGCGCGGCTTAGGATATGAAGCAGTTCGCCCTTGAGCAGACGCTTGAGTTCGTCCACGTTCCCGATCTGGTTGCGATCCACTTTTTCGCGCAGCGCCTGCAGGACTTCTTGCGTGGTCGCGCTCCCCAGGTCGGCGGCGATCAGCGTCGCTTCCAGGTCGTCGAGCGTCTCGCGGTCGATTTCCTTGCGGAAGGAAACCACTTCCTCGATGCGCTCGCTCAGATTCTCGCGCGTGCGCGTGACCGCCTGCTTCATGCGGTCGAAGAAGCCGGGTTTCTCGGGCTCCTGCTCGAGGCTGCCGAACAAAGTCTGAATCATAGGATCCCGCTGCGCGCTAGCGCGGAGCGGCGCCGGCGCGGAACCACTCATTATAGATGGAGCGCCCGAGCGGGGAGCGCCGGGCTGCCGGGCTAAGGCTTCGCCGCGCTTGACCGCGCGCGGCAGCAGGACTACCCTTTTCCGGCGCTCACAGTGGGGTGTGACGCATCCCTTTCTTCCCGGCGTATTTCCAATTCCGCGAAAGGAGTCCCTCCCATGATTTCGCGTATCGTCACCTGCACCGTGAAGCCGGAGAAAATCACCGAATTCCGCAACGCGCTCAAAAACGAGGTCTTGCCCAACATCACCCGCCAGCCCGGCTTCGTGGACCTGGTGGAATCCTTCGACACCGCCACCGGCACGTTCGTTTGCACCTCGCTGTGGCACACACGTCAGGATCTGGAGTTCTACGACCAGACGCTGTTCCAGGAGATCGCGCAAAGAATTATGCCGTTGGTGGACGACCAACCCGACATCAAGACCCTGATGGTGGAGAACTCCACGGTGCACGACATCACTTCCGGCAAGAGCGCCGCAGCCTGAAAAGGTATTCCCCCTCGAAAGGTAAGAGCGAGCCGGCGGGCTCGCCTTTTTATTGTTTTATGTATCGTGCCAAAAACCGCAACTGATCCTGGTCGGCACGAAGCCGTGCCCTATCGCCGCGCACCTTACTCTGTGAATTTGTGGGAAGCACACTAGCTGCTCGTGGTCTGCACCGAAATTGGTCCGATGGCCTCCGCCGCGGCGGCAGCGACGATCTTTTCAGCCGCCACGGCGGCACGGCGGATGTGCAGGTCCCCGCGGTTGAACACGCTCTCCAGGGCGGCCACTACCTTGGGATCGAACCTGGTCTCCGCCAGCGACTTGATAATCTTGACCGCGTACTCGGGCGGGCGCGCCTCCTGGTAGGGACGGTTGGTGGTCATGGCGTCGAAGGTGTCGGCGACAGCAATGATACGCGGCACCAGCGGCAGCTCCTCGCCCTTCAGTCCGAAGGGATAGCCGCGGCCGTCGAGCGACTCGTGGTGCAACTCGATGCCGGGAATCATCTCCTTCAACTGTTGCACCGGGCGGAGGATGTTGGCGCCGCGCGTGGTGTGCGTTTTCATGATCTCGTACTCTTCCGGGGTCAGCGCGCCCGGCTTTTTGAGGATGCGGTCCTCGATGCCGATTTTGCCCACGTCGTGGAGCTGCGCGGAAACACGCACGATCTCAATCTGCTCATCGCTGAAGCCCATCTCGGTGGCGAGAATCGTGGAGTAGCGACCGCGCCCGCCAGCATCTGGATGGAACCCATGAACAGGGCGCGGTTCTCTTCCGCGGCGCGCTTCAGGTCGGCGACGAAGCGCTCCAGATCCTCGGTCATGTGATTGAACGTCTGCGCCAGTTCGCCGAACTCGGTGCGGCTGGTGAGATGCACGCGCTGGGAGAAATCGCCGCGCGCGATCGCCCGGCTGGAGTCGGTGAGGATATCGAGCGGGCCGGTGATGCGCCGCGCCGCGAACACGCTCACCACGATCGCCAGCACGACCGCATAGATGGCATACCACAGCGCCTTGGACTGCATTTCGGCCACGTCGCTGTAGGCCTCGTGCTGCGGCTTCTGGGCGATCACCGCCCACTCCAGCGACGGTACCGGGCTGTAGGTGCCCAGCATAGGGATTCTCTCGCCGTTGGGCAGGTAGACGGTGAATTCGCGCGTGGCCACCAGTTGTGCCTTGCCGCCCGATTCCAAGAAGTTCTTCACGATTTCGAACTTCGTCATATCCTGCCCGGTGGCGAAATTCGGAATGGCTCCTAGCACCAGCCGCCCCTGGCGGTCCACAACATAGGTGACCAAGCCGCCCCTGGCGGCATCGCGCAGGCGTCCAGTCAGAAAGCTCAAGTCCACGGCCGCGCCCAGCATTCCGATGAACCGTCCTGCGGCCATCATGGGTGTGCTAAACAGAACGACGATGCGCCGATCATGCCCGGCTTCCAGCGACAGCGCTTGACCGGTGTAGGCCCTCCCCTGCCCGGCGGCGATGAATGCCCGCTCCAAATCCTTGCGGAAGAAATCATCCGGCACTACCCGACCGGCCGAGATGCCTTTCGCCTCGGGGTTGAGCAGGGTGGCATAGGCCACATCGGGCGAGGAAGAAACGAACTTTTCCAACAGGGCGCGCAGTTCCGGGGTGTTGACGTGGTCTTCGCGCAGATCGCTGCCGCTGGCCACCTGGATCGCAGAGGCCAGATTCGCCAGCATGATTTCAAGGTTGCGCTGGCGGTGATCGATGTCCTGGCCCAGCGACTGGGTAATCGTGTTCTGCAGCACCATCTCGTTGGTCTTCAGGCGTTCCCGGTTGATGGTCATCACCTGCCCGGCGTAGAAGTACATCGGTACCACGCTGACCAGGACCAGGACCCCCAGGATCAGGTACAAGATTGGCACGCGAGTTGGAGTGAATAGTTTCTTGAACAATTTCAAGTTCCCGGAATGTCGCGATTCTATGATGAAAACCCCGGCCCGCAAGGCACAATTTGTTGCCGGGGAGAATTACCGAAGTACCGGGTCGAGGCATGGACCGTTCACATGACCAAGATCACTGCCCTGATTCATACCCATAACGACGCCGAGCGCATCGGGCGCGCGCTGGAGTCGTTGCGCGCCTGCGACGAGATCCTGGTGGTGGATCACAACTCCGCCGATGACACCATCCAGCGCGCCCGCGAACACGGCGCCATGGTGACAAGGGGCGTGCCCGGGGTGAGTTCGGGAATCTATGCCATTGACGCGCGCCATGATTGGATTCTCTGCCTTCTGCCAACCGAGGCCGTCAGCGAGGCCATGGAGGCTTCCCTGTTCGAGTGGAAGGACAGGGACGAGCGGTCCCACGAGATCGCCACGCAAAACAGCTTCGCCTTCCCAGTCCGCGCGGAGACTGCCAGCGGCTGGAACGAGTTGGGAGCGCACACTCGCCTGGTGAACCGGAAATATGTCAACTGGACAGAACAACTCCCGCCAGAGGATGCCGCCGCGGAGGTCCTGCCGGGACACTTGCTGCGCTTCTCCAAACCGTAGCCGCCTGAGCCACTAGCCACGTCCGTTGACGGCTGTAATAATCAACCGATTTCTGCAATCGCATGGACCCTGTGCTGACAACGGCGGTTTTCCTGTTCGGGCTGGCGTTCGGCAGTTTCCTGAACGTCTGCATCCATCGCATGCCGCGTGAGATTTCCGTGGTCCTGCCGCATTCGGCCTGCCCGAAGTGCCAGCACGCGATCAAGCCCTACGACAACATCCCGGTGTTGAGCTGGCTCATCCTGCACGGCCGCTGCCGTCACTGCGGGGCGCCCATCTCGCCGCGCTACCTGGCGGTGGAACTGATCACCGGGTGCCTGTTTATGGCCTGCTACGCGCGCTTCGGGATGAGCATTTTTACCCTCAAGTACTGCGTATTCGCGTTTCTCATCATCGGCCTGATCTTCACCGACGCGGAGTGGCACCTGCTGCCCGACGCGCTCACGCTGAGCGGGCTGGCAGCCGGGTTGGCGTTCAGTGGGTTCGCGCCCCTCCACGACGTCATCTCGCAACTGCTACCGGGGCTGTTGAGCGTGCGCCATTCCGCCATTTCGTGGCGCCTGCTGTCGGTGGGGGATGCCATATTTGGCGCCGCGGTCGGTGCTTCCTTCTTCTACGGCATTGCCATTCTCTACCTGCGCGCGCGCGGGCGCGAAGGCATGGGTCTGGGCGACGTCAAGCTGATGGCCATGGTGGGCGCGTTTCTTGGGGTGCGCCTCACCGTGCTGACCATCTTTGGCGCCTCGCTGGCTGGTTCACTGTTCGGCTTGGGCACGATCCTAATGGTTTGGAGCAAGCGCACGCGCCGCCGGCGGGAGCGCAATCGCGAAACCGCTGCGGTGGCGCGCCGGCGCGCCTGGCAGTCCGCGCGCACCGTATACCGTTACTACGAGATGCCCTTCGGCGTGTTTCTTGGGGCCATGGCCATGATCGCGCTGTTCTTCGGCCCTGCCCTGCTTGCCTGGTACTGGGGTGCATACCTGTGAAGCTGCTCGCCAATCCGGTGCTGGTGAGGATGGTGCTGCTGTTGGTCTTCGCCGCGTCGATGTTCATCCTCGGTGTGTGGTTCATTCGCCGGCTGCGCAAGGAAATGGTGGCCGACGTGAGCCCGTCCACCCCGCGCGCGGACAACGTTCCCGCATTTGCCGTTGCCACGCTGCAGAGCGTGATCCAGCAACTTAAGGACAAAGAAGAGGAATTGCAGCACCTGCGACAGGCGGAGCAAGAACGCGCTGCCACCACTCAGAACATTGCCGCCGCCGTGCTCATTAATCTCGAAACCGGGGTGGTGGTGTTTAATGCGGCGGGACTGGCGCAGCAAGCGAACCCGGCGGCACGCGAGATCCTCGGCTACGCCACGATTTCCGGCATGCATGCGCGCGACCTATTCCGCGGCATCAGTGCCTTGCGCAGGCGCGACCCCACGGCGCCCGGCGCAATCGCCGAAGCGATGGAGCGCGCCTTGAGCGATGCTTCCGTCTTCCGCGCGCTGGAAGCGGAGTACGTAACTCCGGCGGGCCAGCGGCGGAATCTCGCCATCACCATCGCACCCGCGCTCGGCGCCGCGGGCGAATGTTACGGCGCCGTGTGCCTGGTTTCGGACCGCAGTGCCGCTTCCACCTGATGGGCGGCCATGGCCGTTTGCGGGGTTCACCTTAGTGCTTCCGGTAGCGAATCATTGGCAAAAACGAGCCTGACCGGAGCTACAATATCGTTAAGACTCTGGAATTGCGGCCGCTTGGCTCAATCGCGGAGAATCGGCGCGCATTCGGGAAAAGGACACCTATGAGACGGACCCTTTATTTGTTGGCTGCCGCACTGTTGTTGTCACTGCTGAGCGTGACGTACGCCGGCGCGCAGGAGTCGCTCGGGAACCTGGCGCGGCAGCAGCGACAATCGAAGCGCCCGAATTCGGCAAAGGTTTATACCAACGACGATTTCGCACCCGTCAGCACGACCCAACCGGACGCAGAAGCCTTCGACAAGACTGACAAGTCGGAAAAAAGCGATGCCGAGGCAAAGCCGGAAGAGAAGGACACAGCGAAACTGGCGGCCGACTTCAAGTCCAAAGCCGATGAGCAGAAGAAAAACATCACGCAACTGGAGCGCGAGCTCGATGTGGCCCAGCGCGAGTACCGCCTGAAAGTCGCGGTGTATTACGCCGACGTCGGCAACAACCTGCGCGACTCCAAGAAGTGGGCGGAAGACGACCGCAAGCAGCGCGCCGAAATCGAGGCGAAACAAAAAGCGATCAGCGACGCCAAGCAGAAGCTGGCCGACCTCCAGGAGCAAGCGCGCAAGGCGGGCGTCCGGGTAGAGTAGCGGGGGAATTCCAGAAGGGTAGGTTGCGCAGCAGGTATTTGCTGCCTGCAGACTGGTGCAAACAGAACGAGGGTGTATCAGAAGCCGTAAAGCGCCAGGCGCGTGATGCGAGCGATTCTGTAGAAATCCTGGTCGAGGGTGAAAACGCTAAGCATTGCGATGCAAAGCAATGGCTGCGATCACGGTATCAATCGTGGTCGGAGTAATGCCTTTGGAGCGCGCTGCCCGGTAGATTGCCGTACTGTTGATAGCACTCGACGTTTCACCGTGTATTTGCCTTCGCCCGCGAGCGGCAGCCCGTCTGTTATAATCACCGCGCCGTTACGATAGGTTTTATCGGCCGCATTGGACAGTGCGGAAGTGGTGGAACTGGCAGACACACCATCTTGAGGGGGTGGCGCCGAAAGGCGTGGGGGTTCAAATCCCCCCTTCCGCACCAACTCTGACGCAGGAAAAGCCTCCAGAAACTGCACAAGACGAGGTCGAAGAAAGGGAAGCGGCCTGGCGGCGCCGCAGAACAGCATGGTTGTTGCGATCACTATCGTTCACGTCATCGTTTGTCTCTTCCTGATCATCGTGGTGCTACTGCAGAGCGGCAAGAGCGCCGACATCGCGGCCGCGTTCGGCGGCATGGGCAGCCAGACCGCCTTCGGCCCGCGTGGCGCCGCCACCGTGCTGAGCAAGGCGACCACCTTAGCCGCGGTGATCTTCATGCTCACCTCGATCACACTGTCGATCTTCGCGTCGAAGCGGCCCAGTTCTTCGGTACTGCAAAACCTGAAAACGCAGCCGGCGAAGTCCGCTCCGCAGACGCCGCCTACAAGCACGCCGACGCCAAAATAGCGGTTAGCCTTTAGCTATTAGCTGGTTTCGTTTAACATTGAAGGCTCTGCCGCGGGGTGTGAGCTTTTTCACTTCCTGGCCGGAGCAGCTAAGAGATACAGGCTAAGAGCTTGTCATGATCCAAGAAATTCTTCCCGTTGGCCCCCTGCAGTGCAATTGCTCCGTCCTTGGCGATGAGGGCACGCGCGAAGCGATGGTCATTGATCCCGGAGACGAGATCGAGGCGATCATGCGAATCGTCGAGCAGCACGGGCTCACGGTGAAACAGATCGTCGTCACGCATGCGCACATTGACCACGTCGGCGGAGCGATGAAGCTCAAGCAGCGCACCGGCGCGCCCATCCTGCTCAACCAGAACGACCACGCTCTGCTGAAGATGATGGATTTGCAAGCAGCATGGGTGGGGATGCGTCCGCCGGGCAAGATTGCGATTGATCAGAGCGTGGGCGATGCCGACCGGCTGCGCGTTGGCAGCCTGGATGCGACCGTCATGCTCACGCCAGGGCACACCGAAGGCAGTATCTGCCTCTACTTCCCTGCCGAGCGCAAGCTGATCGCCGGAGACACGCTGTTTGCCGGCAGCATCGGGCGCACGGACCTGCCGGGCGGATCGTTCGAGAAAATCATGGACTCGCTGCGAGGGCGTGTGCTGGCGCTGCCGGATGAAACCGTCGTCATTCCCGGACATGGGCCGCAAACGACGGTGGGTGAGGAACGGGAAACGAACCCGTTCCTGGTGAATTTGTAGTTTGCAATTTGCAATTGGTAAATTTGAAAAGGTGTAGCAACACGGGCGCGAAAACATTTCTTCGGTTTTTGGAAATTGCAAATTACCAATTACCAATTTGCAAATTCGAGCAGGCGGCGCAGTCCTTCTCCGAACCCCTCCTCAGGCGCGATCAAGCTCACCACCAGGTAACCGTCGGCCGGAAGGTCGTAAAAATGTCCGGGATGAACCAGGACTGATTTCTTCTCCAGCAACTCGATGGCGAGTTCCTCGTCGGAGCGGGTAACCGGAAGGCGTAGCACGGCGTACCAGCCGCCCTCAATCTCCAAACGTTGGCAAAGTGTTTGCACCGCGAACTGGCGGTCCAATTCTGCGAGGTTGGCACGAATCCTCTCCACCAATTGCCTCTGAAATTCGTATCGCTGCGCAAACAGCGCGGGCGCGGCAAGCTGGATGGGGGCGTTCATGGAAAGATACGTGTCAGCAATCACCTCCAGGCGCGCCAGGGCCTCGCGCACCTGTTCGTCGGGGCCGCCGACCGCGATCCAGGCAAACTTCATCTGCGGCAGTCCGGCGATCTTGGAGAGACCGCTAAGAGTGAAGGTTAGGGCAGGTGTGGTATTGGGAAATTCCCCACCCGGTCGCTCCCCTTCGACTACGCTCAGGGCAGGTTGCCCCGGGACCAAGCGCGGGGCAAGCGTAGCAAAGCTGGGGCGCGCGTGTCCGTCGTGCGCAAAATCGAGGAAGACCTCGTCGGCGACCAATGCCATGGCGCGGTCGGCGCAGAGGACATCCAATTGCTCCACTTCGCCCGGCTTGACGTAAGAACCAGTCGGATTGTTCGGGTGGACCACGATCACCGCGCGCGTCTGCTGCCCGACGGCAGTGCGCAACGCGTGCAGGTCCATGTGCCAGCCGTGGTCGTAGAACAATGGATAAGAACGGAGGCGGACGTCCTGGATATCGGCGAGGAATTCGAAGAGCGGATAACTGGGCGCCGGCACCAGCACTTCGTCACCCGGATCGCAGAGCAGGCGGAAGACAAATGAGTACGCCTCACTGGTGCTGGTGGTAAGGACCAGGCGCTCGGGATCAACGCTGGCGCCGCGCTCGCGGTAGTACGCAGCTACGGCGTCACGGGCGACGCGCAGTCCCTTGGCGTCCGGGCGATACGCGAGCGCCTCGGGATTCGATAGCGAGGACAAAATTGTGCCCGCGTCATAGCGCAAGCCAACAGTCGTGGGATTGGAGACGGTAAGGTCGAGCACTTCCGTGCCCGCTGCCCAGTGCTTTTGCAGCGCCATGCTGAAGCGGTTGGGCGCGAGCGGCCAGTTGGTGCGGCGGGCGAACACTCCTCAATTTGTAATTGGTAATTGGTAATTTGTAATTTGAAAAAACAACGGCAGGGCGTAGAGGCCTCAAGTACGCCTTTTGCTATGACGGGCAAACGATTGTATTGTAAACCATTGTGCTAAGGATGATGAGCGCGTATCCGGCTAGACTAATTCTGATCCGTCCGCAACTAACGGTGCGGCGCTCGGTAACCGATCCAGTATGCTGGCCGCGCTTGATGCTGCGGAGCGGAACTTCGATCAGAAGATTCAGTGGGTCACCCTTGATCAACCGTTTGACCCCTATCGCTCCGACCCCGCATTCAAGGAAATCGTTAGGCGCGCGACGATACCGCGTTAGGCGCGATGCGCTCTCCTGCGACGAAACACCGCGTAATTGTGCCGGCGGTTTTCAGTGTCGGTCACCCGGCGGTGGCGGCGGTTTCCGGGCTGAAGGATTGGACGGCGGCGGTATCGTCCTGGAAGACCTCGAAAACACTGAGCAGCCCGAGAATTTTCAGCGTCTGCGAAACCAGTTTCGATGGGTTGACCAGCTTGAGGGCGCCGCCCTTCTGCTTGAGCATGGACTGGTAGCGGACGAGGACGCCGACGCCGCTGGAATCGGCCATGGGAACTTCGGTCATGTTCAGCACGGCAGAGAAGCTGGATTCGGCGATGATGCCGTCAAGGGTAGAGCGGAGTTCGTCCACGGCTTCGCCGAGCTTCAAATGTCCTCTTAACCTGATTACGTGCACCTTGCCGAACTTGCGAACATCGATATCCACGAAAACCCTCCGGGTCCCAAAATGGCAAGTCGACCAACATTTTTGCGAAGCGGGCGCGGACGGCGGCATTCGTTGACACCCGGTATCGCCTTTGTTACAGTCCGCTGCAAGTTACGGTAGTTTGTGCTGATTTGCAAGCCTGTTGCCTCCACATCCCCAGTGGAGCAGGGTTCAGCCGCGCCAAAATGTTCGAGGAGTCGCTGCATGGCGACGCAAAGGCCCGCTCTTTCGACGCCCCAAGGCGATTTCGCCGGCCAACTGCTGGCGGAGCGCGAGGTCACGCCGCGCGCGCAAGTTATCGCCAGCGAAGCCGCCGCCCTGCTTGAAGGCTGCGCCATTAATGTCTACCTGTACAACGAGGACGAAAGCCCGGCCTGGGTGGTGAAGGGCCGGGTGGGCGAAGCAGCGGTGGAGTCGACGAAGGAGGCGGCGACGCTGGCCAAGGTGGCGGAGAAACGCGAGCCGCTGCTGTACTCCGGGACGTCTGTGGTGCGGGAACACTACGCGCACCTGGACGTGCGGCGGACGATTGCCTCGCTGGCCTACGTTCCCATCCTGCTGGACGAAGTGCTGGTGGGCGCGATCGAGGCTGTCAGTTTCGAGCGGGAGCTGGACGACAACGATATCGAGACGCTGAACGGGTTGACGGAACTGTCGGCACTGGCGCTGGCCACCGGCCTAGCGTACGAGAACGAGCGCAACAGCAACCTGGATTCGATCACGCGGCTGACGCAGCTCTACGACGTGGAAAAAGTATTCAATTCCACGCTGCAAATGAGCGAACTGATGCCGATCATCTGTGCCAAGGTCCGCGAACTGCTGAACACGCAGGCGGTCAATCTTTATATGGTCGGAGACGAGGACCTGCTGCTGATGGCGCGCGACGGTGTCGACGAGACGTTGGCGCTGGAGAGCGGCACCGAAGCCATCGTGAAGGAAATGGGCGACACGGGCGAGGCGATTGTCATCGCCGACGCCGATGATCCGCGGCTGGCAAAACGCAACGGAGACGTGGAAGAAGGAAAGATCGTTGGGCTCATGGCGGCGCCGATCGTGCACCAAGAGGCGCTGGTGGGGGTGCTGGAATGCGTCAACAAGGATGACGGCACGGCGTTCGATGAAGACGACCTTTTCTTCCTCACGATGATGGCACAGACCGCCTCCGGAGCGTTGCACAACGCCAGCCTGATGGAGGCGGAGAAAAAGATCGAGATCCTGGAGACGCTGGTCGCGGTGAGCAACGAGATCACCTCGACGCTGAACCTGGAGCGCGTGCTGCAGGTGGTGGTGAACGCCCCGCAGCGAATCATGAGCTACGACCGCGCCGCGGTCGCACTGGAGAACAAGGGGAAGCTGCAGTTGAAGGCGGTCTCGGGGGTGGCGGAGGTGGTGCAGAGCGATCCGGCAATGCGCCAACTGCGCGCGGTGCTGGAATTCTCCGCCCAGTACGACAAGCCGCTGCACGTGGTGGCGCACGAGGGCACGGTGGAAGCGGACCGCGAGGAAACGCGCCAGAAGTTCTTCGCGTACTTCAAGGAATCCGGCGCGCGCGGGTGGTACTCGGTGTCGTTGGCCGATGACCAGGGCAAGCTGGGAGTGCTGTCGTTTGAGAGCACGAACCCCGACTTCCTGAACGAGGCGCATTTCGAGTTCATCAACGTGGTGGCATCGCAGGCGACCGTGGCCCTGCGCAACGCGTCGCTGTACGAAGAGGTGCCGTTGATCGGCGTGCTGGAACCGATCATTCAGAAGAAAAAGCAGTTCATGGCGATGGAGAAAAAGCGGCGCGGAGCCTATGTAGCGCTGGCAGCCGCCACCATCCTTTTTCTGATATTCGTGCCGCTGCCGATGCGCGTCGCCGGCGACGCGACGGTGGCGTCGCAGAGCAGCGCCGAAATCCAGGCGGAGGCGGAAGGAGTCGTCCACAAGGTGTACGTACACGAGGGGGATCGCGTCGCCAAGGGGACGATCCTGGCCGACCTGGACGACTGGGATTACCGGGCGGCGCTGGCGGCGGCGCTGGCGCGGCGCGAAACCTCCGTGGCAGCGATGAACCGCGCCCTGGCGGCCAATGACGGCGGCGAGGCGGGCATCCAGCGGGTGCAGGCGGAGTACTGGACGGCGGAAACCAACCGCGCGCGCGAACGCCTGGAGCGCACCAAGCTCCGTTCGCCGATTGACGGGGTTGTGGCAACGGCGCACGTCGAAACGCTGGCCGGCACCAAGCTGGACGCCGGCGACAGCTTCGCGAAGGTAATCAATACCTCGCATGCCACGGTGGACGTCGCCGTGGACCAAAGCGACGTGCCGTTGTTGGAGGCGGGCGAGAAAGCGGTGGTGAAGCTGGACAGCTTCCCGCTACGGCGCTTTGTGGGGCGTGTAGACATCGTCAGCCCGGCGAGCCAGGCGCATGAGGACAAGCGCGTGTACTTCGCGCGCGTAGACATTCCGAATCCCGAAGGAATTATCCGGCCGGGCATGTCGGGGATGTCGAAGTTGAGCGCGGGCTGGAAACCGGCGGGATACGTGATCTTCCGCGGCTTCGGCATGTGGCTGTGGACGAAGCTGTGGAGCTGGTTTGGATGGTGAGGGGAGCGGGTGAACGGGTGATCGCGGAGGGGCACGTGAAACGTTGGGTGGGCTTGCTTGGAATTGGAACCGGGCTGATGTTGATGACGGCGTGCAGCAGCGATCGGCCGGCTACGGTCAGCGCAGCCGCAGCCGCTCCTGCCGCGACGGCGCAGCCCGCGGCCCCACCGGAGCGCAGCGACGTGTACCTGGCGTCGGGACCGCTGGTGGTCGAGAACCAGGTGGACGTGGCGGCGCAGCGCGAAGGCGTGGTGGCCAGGATCCTGGTGGACGTGGGCACGCGGGTACGCAAGGGACAACGGCTGGCGCAACTGGATGACCGGCAGCTAACGGCGGATCATGAAGCCGCGAAAGCGAAGGCGGATGGCATGCGCGCCGATCTGAAGCATTGGGAGGCCGAGCTGAAAATGCGCGAAGCCGACCTGTGGCGCTCGGAGCAGATGTGGAAAGCGCAGTTGATCACGCAGCAGCAGCTCGAGCACGATCGTTACTCGGTGCAGGGCACCAAATACTTCCTCCAGCGCCAGGAGGAAGATCTGAAAAACACCGAGGCGGCGGAGAGATCGGCGCAGCTGGAGCTGGATAAGACGCGCATCGTCGCGCCCTTTGACGGGGTGGTGGCGCGGCGCTATGTGCGGGAAGGACAGAAGGTGGCGGCCAATGACCGGCTGTTCTGGGTGACCGCTACGGCCCCGTTGAACGTGAAGTTCACGCTCCCGCAGGAATTGCTGGGCAAGATCAAGGTGGGGGACAAGGTCGAGGTGGCGGCGCCCTTTGGGGGCCGCGAGACGCACCCGGCCAAAGTCACGCTGGTTAGCCCGGTGGTGGACCCGGCCAGTGGCACCATTGAATTGCAGGCGCAGGTGGTGGGAGCGCCGGGCCAGTTACGCCCCGGCATGACGGTGAACATCAACGTGAAACCATGAACCTGGCGCGCATCCTGGAAACTTCGACGGCAGAGCTGCCGCCGATCCAGCATAAGGCCCCGCCGCGCTTGCACCCAAATTTGGTGGTGCGCGAGCACGAGGAGCGGGACAGCAAGATCTACCTGGCCGTGATCCCGGGAGGGCGTCCGCCACACTTTTTCCGCTTAAACGAAGTACAGTGGCGGGTGTGCCAGCTTTTTGACGGGGAGCGCACCCCCGAAAAGGTGTCGGAGGTGGCGGCACGGGAGATCGGCATCCACCTCTCGGTGGAAGACGTGCGCAACTTCGTGGACATCCTGGAGCGGGACGATTTCTGGTACCACACGCCGCAGGAAGAGAGCGTGGCGCTGTGGCAGGAAATGGTGGACCAGCGGCGGCGACGGAGCAAGAAGGGTAAGGACTACGGCGACTTGTCCACCATTGTGATCGCCAGTTGGGATCCGGACAATTTCCTGAACTGGGTAGACAAACACTTCAGCTGGATTTACTCGCGCTGGTTCACCTACTGGTCGATCTTCATGCTGCTGGTTTCGTTGCTGATCCTGGGCTCGCACTGGAACCAGGTATGGGCGGACAGCGCGGAGTTCTACCGGCTGAGCGGCCGCGGCTTCAGCCACTTCCTGGCGTTTCTGGGCGCGTTCTTCGTGCTCGGGTTTGTGCACGAATCGGCGCACGGCCTGACCTGCAAGCATTTCGGGGGCGAAGTCCACCGCATGGGTGTGCTGACCATCTACCTGGCGCCGTGTGTCTACTGCGATGTGTCGCAGGTATGGGTATATGGGAAGCGGCTGGAGCGGATGTGCACCGTATTTTTCGGCGTGTGGTCGGAAATCGTGATCTGCACCTACGCCAGCGTCATCTGGTGGGCGACGCCGCCGGGAACGTTTTTTCACCAGTGGGCCTACCTGACGATCCTGGCGGGCGGCATTTTCTGCGTCCTACTGAACTGGAATCCGCTGGCCAAGATGGACGGGTACATGCTGATGACAGAGTACTTCCGCATCCACGACGTCAAGGTGGCTTCGACGGCATGGCTGATCGCGTGGATCCGGAAGAACGTCTTTCACCTGCCGGCATCGGTGGAAACGCTGACGCCCCTGCGGAGCGTGTGCTACGCGGTGTACGCCGTGCTGGCCGGGGCCTACAGCTATACCCTGCTGCTGTTCTTCGTCAGGGTGCTGTACACGATTGTTTCCTACTATGTGCCGCAGTGGGCGTTCGTTCCCGCCACCGCGCTGGCATTGCTGATTTTCAAAGGACGCTTCAAGAAGCTGGCAAAGTTTATGAAAGAGCTATATCTCGACAAGAAAGATCTTCTGCGAGCGCACTGGAAGCCGATCGCCGGTGGGTTGGCGGTGCTGCTGGTACTCGGCTGGCTGCCGCTGCGGCGGGAAACCACGCAAGAGCGCTTCGTGCTGGAACCGGTGCAGCGGGCGGTGCTGCGCGCCCAAGTGCCGGGGCGGGTGGTCGAGATCGGCGCCGACGAAGGGCAGCGCGTGCCGGCCGGAGCGATGCTGGCCAAGTTGCGCGACCTGAGCGCGCAGTCGGAGACGGCGCGGGCGGCGGCGGAGTATCATGTGGCCGAGGCGCGCGCTTTTGACGCGCAGTTGCGCTACGCCGACTTCGGCAGCGCCGAACAGAAGTTGCGTGGGGCGCAAACCGCGTATCGCGCTGCCCGCGACAAGGAGCGGGAGTTGACGATCAATAGCCCGATTGCCGGGGTGGTGGTAACGCCGCGCGTACGCGACCTGCTCGGCTCCTACGTAACTGAGGGCACAGAAATCGCCGAACTGGCGGACACGTCCACCGTGCACGCGCGCATCTTCGTGCCGGAGCCCGAGGTCAAGAAGCTGCAGGCGATCCACGATGTCGCGCTGCGCCTGGATAGCCAATGGCGAAGTGTGAGCGGGACGGTGCTTTCCATCTCGCCGGCCTCGCAGCCACCGGCGGCGGGGCTGATGGAGGCTCCCGACTATAAGGGGATTCGCTTGCCGGAGTTTTTCGTGGTCACGGTGGCGATCGCCAATCCGTTGGGCGAATTCCGCGACGGCATGACGGGAACAGCCAAAATTCACGGGCGGCGGCGCAGCATGCTCGGCATCCTGCTAGATCCCGCAGTGACAGCGGTGGCGCGGCGCTTGTGGTAAGTTGCGCCGGGCAGCTGCTGCCGTGCTCGCCAGAAAATACGGGCTGCACATGGCATGCAGCCCGTCTCGGTGTACCTTCCGGTGTGCGAATCGCTTATTCGGCCAGCTTGCTCTCGGCGAACTTGCTCTCCGCGAACTTGCTCTCGGCCAGCTTGCTCTCCGCCAGCCGGCTCTCGGCCAGCTTGCTCTCGGCCAGCCTGCTCTGGGCCATTTTGCTCTCCGCCAGCTTGCTCTCGGCCAGCCTGCTCTGGGCAAGCCGGCTTGCGGTCAGCGACTCGCCCTTGGTTGTACCCGTGAGGCGGCCGGTTTTCTTGGAAGCCAGCAACGCCTTCTTGGCAGCCGCCCGGCTCTTGATTAGAGATTTCTTTTGCATATCCATCCCCCTCGTGAATTTGAATTCTTGAACCCCGTTTCAGTCGGGAATAGTTGCAACCGCCGTGCCAACTCGGAAAGTGGCAGGAATCTCCCAGTATCCACGCAAAATCAAGACTATGCGGGTACCGTCCTTGTGCGTCCTGTGCAATAGTTAAAAAATCCACCCGACTGGGGTTAAAATTTTTCGCCTAGCGTTTAATTTTTAACCCACAAGAACGTCAAATTTTGTACTTGCGGCATAAATATTTCATCTTCTGCGGATCGACATGGAGGAGGGCGGCGGCGGCGACCTTCGTGCCGCCGGCTCGGCGCAGCGCCGCCTGCAGATAGGCGACCTCGATGCGGGCAATTTCCTCGTCGAAATCAATACCGCCTTCTGGGATCAAGAGCGATTCCTGATTGGCGGTGCTGGCATAGAGCAGTTGCTGGGGAAGGTCCTTGGGAAGGATGGCCTGGCCCTGGACCATGAGGACCAGGCGCTGGATCAAGTTCTCCAGCTCGCGCACGTTGCCGTTCCAGGAATATTCCTCGAGGATCTCGATTACTTCGTGGTCGAGCCGCTTCAGCGGAACACGGTTACTAGCACAGTAGATGCGTAGGAAATGGTCGGCGAGCAGGGGGATGTCGCCGCGACGTTCGCGCAACGGCGGAAGAAAAATGGGCACTACGTGGATGCGGTAATAAAGGTCCTCGCGGAAACCTCCGGCATGCACCATCTCTTCGAGATTCTCATTGGTGGCGGTGAGCAAGCGGAAGTCCACGAGCTTGTTGGTGCGGCCGCCGAGCCGCTGGACAGTGCGCGATTCCAGTACCCGCAGCAGCTTGGTTTGCAGCCCCGGGCTAAGGGTGGCGATCTCGTCGAGAAAGAGGGTGCCAGTATGGGCTAGTTCGATCTGGCCGGGACGGCTGGTGTGGGCGCCGGTGAACGCGCCTTTTTCGTGGCCGAAGAGTTCCGATTCGATCAGCGCTTCCGGAAGGGCTGCACAGTTGAGGCTGATAAAGGGCTTCTCGCGGCGCGGTCCGGAGGCCACGATGGAACGGGCGACCAGTTCCTTGCCGGTGCCGCTTTCGCCCCGAATGAGAACCGTGACATCGCTGTGGGCGACGCGCAGGATGGCGTCGTAGACGCGGCGCATAGCTTCACTGCCGCCGATCAGCTCGCAGAAGGAATAGCGGCCGGAAATTTGCTCGGCGACGCGGCGGTTCTCGGTCTCCATGGCCCGTTTTTCCAGAGCGCGGTCGAGCACGATTTGCAGCTCGTGAAAGTCCACGGGAGCAGCGAAAAATTCATCCACCGGAACTTTCGCGGCCTTGAGCCGCAAGGAGTGATCGTGGCTGCGCGTGAGTGCGACCAGGATGAGGTCTTGGTTGATGCCGCGGAGCTTGGCCAGCAGATCAATGGCCTCGGCAGGCGTGAGGCCCAGGGTGTCGAGGTCGAGCAGCACGGCGTCGAGGGTGGTTTCGCTGAGCAGCGGCGCCAGTCGCGACCAGGAATCGAGCAGGCGAACATCAAATGCGGGCTCGAGAAACAGCTGGATGTCGGGGAGAGTAGCGCTGTCGGTGGTGATAAAGGCAATGCGGCGCGGTTCGGGCGCGTGTACGGCAGCGGCGGCGCGAAGGCTCATGGCCGTTTCCCCCCAGGCTGGCTGATTATGTCAAATTTTTACCCCGAAGGGACAAAACTTCATCCGCACTTCGAAGGTTGTCGCAGGATCGTGGATTTAGCGCGCTTTCGGACATTTCCCAGGTCGCGTTTTCGGCGCCCCGGACCATGAAGTAGTTGACAGGCGGCTTAGGGTGCTCCACACTTGAACGCAACAACCTCCCCGAATTGCGGCCGCGAAGGAGGCCGCTCGTGGCGACTCGCCCAATGTTACAGACGCGAAGTGAGTCCAGAACCTCGTATGAGGCAGCGGTGCGCGTGTTCGGCATGGACAGCGCGGGCAAACCGATCAACCAGACAGCTTGGACGTTGGACATCAGCCGGCGCGGGGCGCGCCTGCGGGGCCTTCACTGCTGGATCGGACCGGGCGAGACCATCGGTGTACGTTGCGGCACGGAAAAGGCTCGTTACAAGGTGGTGTGGAACGGCCAGCAGGGCACGCCGACGGAAGGCCACCTCGGCTTGCTGTGCCTGGAGACAGGAAAATATATCTGGGGGAGCGCCCCGCCCGTTGCCGAGCCAAAGACGGTGGCCGCGGTAGTCTTGTCGCAGGGTGTGCACCCTTCGGCGCATACGCCACCCATCGGCCTGTCGCCGCTGTCCGGGAGCCGCAACCGGCGCAGAGATGCGCGTTACCGGGTCTCGGGCGGCGCCAAGATTCAGGAACCGGGCGCTCCGGCAGGACAGTGGACCATGCTGCACGACATCAGCAGCGGTGGTTGCTACGTGGAAACGACGACGCCCCTGCGTCCGGGAGCGCACGTGGATGTGGCGGTGCACGTGGGGGAAACGCAAATCACCGCCAAGGGCGAGGTCACGGTGGCACACCGGCAGGTCGGCATGGGAGTAAGGTTCAGCGACATGACGCCGCTGAACCGGCAACGCCTGGAATCGCTGGTCGATGAATTGGTGAGGAGCGGTGCACTGGAGGCGTGAAGGCGGTAGCTAGAAATCGGCGATAGCGCTACCTTGGCGTGACCCTTCCATTCGATCATGGAACAATTCTCTTCCGGTCACGGACTATGAGTTTCCATTCTCCTGCAACGCATTGACGGCGAGCTGCACTTCCTGACGCGTCTTCTGCAGCGAGCCATTCATGGCAGTGACCTTGTCGGCCAGACCACGCTGTTCCGCAGTCGCCAGAATGGCGCCGCACTGCGCCTGAAGTCTTTGTGCGGTACTAATGAGGAAGGCTAGCGCGTCGGCGTGCGGCTTCCATAGATACGCCGAGCTCTGTTTCGAGCTGTATTCCTGCAACTCCAACTGGAGACATGCCTGGATGGAAACGGTTTGGCGCAGAGCCCTGGCGTAGTCGGCGCGGAAGCTCTTTTCGGCGCTGTAATCGCTGCGGAAAGCGTCTACTTCGACGCTGCTGAGCACCATATTGCCGTTGCGCAGCGGAATCACGTTGGCCGACTTTGGGTCGGCGGCGAGGACGAAGTTGCGGATGGAATCTTCCATGGCGCGCAGCTTGCCTTGTGCGATGGGGAAGTTGATGCCGGAGAGCGCCGCCTCGCCGGCGCCCGCCACATTCCCGGTGCGTGGTTGCGCAGCGGGTGCGTGGGCGGCAACACCTGCGACATGAGGACGCGCGCCGGTGCGCGAGTCCACCGCCTTCTTCAATTTCGAGATCTTGCGGAAATGCTCCTGGGCGCGGCCGTACTCCGTCTGCAGAAGCTCGGTTTCCTGCTGTTCGACCTCGGTGAGGTGCTGGACGGTAACGTCGCCATCCACGCGGCTCATGATGCTGCCGCCCTGTTGCTGCACGTTGCTGGCGAATTTCTTGATCTGCTGCGTGGTTTGCTTGAACAGCTCGTCGAAGCGGCTTCCGAAATAGACGTTGTAGGCGGCGATGGTAGCCAGCACGCGGGGATGATAAAACGATTCGCCGAGGCGCTGTTTGATGTCGCGCACGCGCTGGATGATGCCGGAATCCATGAGCTGGTCGAAGTGGCGGTAGTCATCCACTTCCTGGCGAACGAAGGGGAACTCGCGCACGAGCTGGCGATGCTCTTCCGGGAGAACGGCGGATTCCTCCGAGCCGATGATGGTGTAGAGCCCCTGCTCAAATTCCGACGGCTCGTCCACGATCATTTCCGCGGGGATCTGCTTGCCTGCGGGGACCAGCGAACGATAGAGGAAGGTGACAATGAAGTCACCCTTGTCACGATCGGCGTCGGAGTGCGACCCCTTGCGCACGAAGTGGCGGAGCAAGGCCTCGGCCGTTTCCTCCGTGGTGGATTCCTTGAGCGCGTCGCGCATCATGGGCGGCGTGATCGCCAGGTCGAGTAAGTTCAGCCAGCGCCCCAGTCCGGTGATGGATTGCTCTACCGCACCGCCGGCGGCGCCGATCGAGACTTCATGCGGCACGGGCAAGGGATGACCGAGCACGGTTTCCAGCAGTTCGACGTAGAAGGCGTGTACCGCCGCCATGTCGAGCAACTGCTCCGCCTGAGTAGGTTCCACCGAGAACTCCCGTCAACGGGAATTGCTGATTGGGGGAAAGCGAGAGTTTATTTCAGACGGAGGGCGGCGGCAAGGGATCCGTGTCCAATTCGCAGTTTGTGATTGGCGATTCTTGATGTGAAGAAAGATCCCCGGCGGCTGGCGGGGCTCCGCTTTCGAACTGAGAACCTATCGCGAACCTACTGACGGACTACTTTCCGCCGAGCACGAGTTTCGCAATCGTCGCCAACTGCATGTTCGACGTGCCCTCATAGATCTTGCCGATCTTACAGTCGCGGAAAAACTTCTCGACGGGGTAGTCCTTGGTGAAGCCGTATCCGCCGTAGATTTCGACCGCCAGCGAGCAGACGCGCTCGGCGACCTGGGAAGCGAACAGTTTGGTCATCGCGGCTTCCTTGACGAAGTTCATGCCGGCGTCCTTCAGGCGGGCGGCGTTGTAGACCATGAGGCGCGCCGCCTCGATCTCGGTGCCCATCTGCGCCAGTTGGAACTGGATTCCCTGGAAATCGGCGATCGGCTTGCCGAACTGTTTGCGCTCTTGCGCGTACTTGAGCGCGTGCTCCCAGGCGCCGCGCGCCACGCCCTCCATCTGCGCCCCGATGCCGATGCGGCCTTCGTTCAGCGTCTCGATGGCGATCTTGTATCCCTTGCCAACCTCGCCCAGCACGTTCGACTTGGGCACGCGGCAGTCTTCCAGGATCAGCTCACAGGTGGAGGAGGCGCGGATGCCGAGCTTGTCTTCCTTCTTGCCGACGGTAAAGCCGGGGACATCTTTTTCGACGATGAAGGCGGTGATGCCCTTATATCCGGCGGAGAGGTCCACGCTGGCGAAGAGGATGAAAACGCCTGCTTCCTTGGCATTGGTAATCCACAGCTTGCGGCCGTTGAGGACGTAATCGCCGCCCCTGAGTTCGGCCTTGGTGGTCAGCGCGAAAGCGTCGGAGCCGCTGCCGGCTTCGCTCAGCGCGTACGCGCCCACCGTCTCGGCAGCCATTTTCGGCAGGTAGCGTTTCTTCTGCTCGTCACTGCCCCAACGCAGCAAGGCGTTGTTGACCAGCGTGTTCTGCACGTCCACGACGACGCCGGCGGAGGCGTCCACGCGCGAGAGCTCTTCGACCGCGAGGATGGCCTCGAAGAAGGTGCCCGCGCCGCCGCCAAACTGCTCCGGTATCTCAATGCTCATAAGGCCGAGCTGGAAGAACTGGTCGATGAGCGAGTGGTCGAAAACGCCTTTCTCGTCCATCTCGTGGGAGAGCGGCGCAACTTTGTCCTCGGCGAACTGGCGGATGTTGTCGCGAAAGAGCTGCTCGTCTTCGGTGAGGGCGGTCAGAGGAGCGGGAGCTTCAATGCGTTGTGCAGCGAGTTCAGGCATGACAGTTCCTCGTAGGGAAAATGGCGGTGAATGAACAGACGATTCTAATACAGCAGTGGTCAGTCGTCAGTGGCCAGTGGCTGGCAAAGAGCGGCGTGGCGGCTGGGATTGAACGGACGTTCGAACTGGCGGCTATGGACGTATCTCAATCGGCGTGCCGTCAGGAACGGCGCGCCATATTTCATCCATTTCCCGATCGGTCACGGCGATACAACCGTCTGTCCAGTCGATGCGGCGGTGCGGGCGCCCCAGCCAGCCGAGGCCGTTTGGAAGGCCATGAATGAAGATGTCGCCTCCCGGTGAGGCACCATGCTGCCGGGCGTCTGCGATCTGATCCGGAGTCGGATAGGACACGTCAATTGATCGATAGAAGCGGCTTTGCGGATTGTGACGATCGAGGATGTAATTGCCTTCAGGAGTCTTATGGTCGCCTTGCTGCGCTTTCTTCCCCACAGGATTGCGACCGAGAGCAACCAAATAGGTTTTGAGAGGCGTGTTTCCATCGTAGAGAGTCAGGGTGCGTTCCGATTTTAGGACCAAAACACGATCAGCCCGAGCGTCTTGAGGCAAGGGTTGCGCATGGAATTTCGCCACAACGATCGCTGCGCTGAGGATGGCGACAACGAACGCCACGGTCGCACGCAAATATCGGGATCGCACGCGCGAATTATACGGGAGCACCATGCGTAACTTGTCGCCGATTCGTCTACTCTCATATGTCAGGAGCAGGGTTTCGTGGCGGGACGAAAATTGTGGTTCCTACCAGTGTTGTTGCTGACCGCTTTGGGATTGGCGCAGCTCGAGCCCAAGAACGCAGCGGCGCGGATTGACCCTCAACACTCCACGCTGACGGTGAAGGTCTTCAAGTCAGGCCTGTTCTCGGCCTTCGGGCACAACCACGAAATCCGCGCGCCGATCATCTCCGGCAGCATCACCACCGCGGGCGCACCCTCGGTGGAACTGATGGTCGATGCTCGCGGGATGCAGGTGCTCGACCCCGACCTGGGCGCCGACAAGCGTGCCGAAGTGCAGAGAACGATGCTCAGCGCCGCGGTGTTGGATAGCGAGCGCTTTCCGCAGATTCACTTCGTTTCCCGCACCATCGAGCCGACCGGTGAAAACCGGTATCGCGTCAGCGGCGAGTTGACCCTGCACGGCGTTACGCGGCCGATGGTAGTGCGTGTCGAGCAGCGCGGCAGTCGCTACACTGGATCGGCGACGGTGAAGCAGAGCGAGTTCGGCATCAAGCCGGTGACCGTTGCGGGCGGGACTGTGCAAGTGAAGGATGGGGTGGAAGTCGTGTTTGACATCGCAACCACCCCGGCTCAGTCGCCAGTCGCGGCCGTTATCGGAGTGGAAAGGCCAACGGCAAGGGCACGCTCTTCGGTGGTGACGGCCACGCCGTCGCGATAGGTCACGGTCTTGCCGGAGATCGCGGGCACGCGCTCGCCGGGCACGATGATGCCGACCAGGTTCAACGGATCGGCCGCGGAGAGGGTGATGGTTTCGCCTGTCGGTTCCATGCGCCGCAAGGCGCGCAGCGATTCCACCGCGACCGGCAGCGCATACTGCTCGCCCAGAAATCCGCTGACGAAGCGGCCACCACGGATGTCGCCGCGCGCCTCCATGCAGCGGAAAGCCTGCCCCAGTTCGCGCCACTTGGGCAGGATCGCCTCACGCGCCAGAAGGTCGCGGAAGACCACGCCGTAGCGCGCCAGCAGCATCGAGCAGGTCGCCTCAATCATTTTGTTGCGATCGGGCTGCTCGATGGGATACAGCAGCGACCAGCGTCCGGCGGAGTGGCGCGGGCGCGCCGTCCTGCCGCTTCCCTGCCCGGAGCGGCGTCGCGGATCGATGAGCGAGCGCAGGTTGTCGAAGCCGTCGGCGGTGACCAATCCGGCGGCGACCAGCTCCCACAGCGCCGTTTCCACCTCCGATTTCAGCTTGGCGGTGCCGCGTACGATGTCGGGGAAGAACGACGCTCCGCGCTGCCGCAGGAACGCGAGCACATCGCGGGCGCCGACGCTCAGCCCGCGCGATTCCTCTTCGATGGATTCGGGACGCCGCGGCGTCATCCAGTCGGCGTCTTCGCGCACGAAGAATGTTATGGGCGCGACGCTAGTGGGAATTACGCGCCGGCGTCCGTCGTGCGCGTCTTCCAGCGTGGCGGGATGCGGCGACAACCGTCCCCAGCCGATGGCGCCGGTGAGGCAAAGCTGGTCGAGTTGCTTGGGGTCGTAATCGGAGAGGCGGCGCGCCAGCACCTGGCGCTCCCACGCGTTGGCCGGGACTTCGAAGCCCTGCAACTGTTTCAGGACCTCCAGCAGGCCGTGTTCGCCCGAAAGCTGTGAATTGGGCGCGACGTGCTGCCAGCACAAAAGCCAGCGCATGAGCTGCGCCTCCGTGACCGGCTCGATTTCCCTGCGCAGCGCGCCTAAGGTAAGCCGGTGGATGCGCGCGAGCAAACGGCGGTCGCACCACTCGGTCGGTGATGGTCGATGGTCGATGGTCGATGGCGCCAGGGCTAGAGCCCCGGAGTTTTCTGCGCCCGGTTTCGCCGAGCTGAAGCCCGGCGCTTCCGCCGGACGAAAACTGCCGCGGAGGATCGCGCCTGTCGATTCCAGACGAAGCAGCGTCTGATTAATCTCGGTCTCTGGAATTGCAAGCAGCGCGGAAAGCTCGCCCGCGGTCGTCGGCCCAATGTGCTGCATCCAGCCGGTGAGCATTTGCAGCAACGCCGCACTACGCTCGCCATCCCGCGACTGGGCTGGAGCGTGCTCGCTCTCGACCTCCTGCGACACAGTTGGAGCGCGCTCGCCCCCGAGCGCGGAGATCTCAGGGGGATCAATATCGAACTTCGCGTCCGGATAAACAGAGCGAAACGCCGGGGCCCGTTCGGCAGCAAGCCAGAAGCTCCTGCCGTTTACCTGTGCAATGACAGAGCGTCGCGCCGCAAGCAGCAAGTCCAGACATGGCGCCCAATCATAAGCGCTTGAGGGCGAGCGCGCTCCATCTTGTTCCGCACCCGCGGGGGCGCGTGTGCCACAAGTTTCCGGCAGCGCGATCAGGGTGAGCAGCGCGTCGTGAAGTTCGTCGGCGTCGCGGACGTCGGGCCAGGCTTCCTCCTGCACCTGCCCGATGGCGACGGGATCGAGGCGCCCGACCTCCTGCAAAACAGATTCGGGCAACATCTGGCGCATCTGTACGGCGCGCGCACGGCGCTCTTCCAGCGGCGCATCGTCGAGGAAGGCGTAGGGATTCGCGTTCAGGATCTCATGCGAGAACTGCGAAGGCACGGGTGTGTCCACGGCGAGGCAGCGGATGGCGCCGTCCTGGATACCGCTCAGCACGGCGCGCAGGCCATCGAGGTCCATCGCCTCGTGCAGCACGTCTTTCATCACTTCCTTGATCAGCGGATGCTGGGGAATCCGAATGTCGCCCTCGATGTTCTCGCCGCACGCGGCAACGTCGGGAAAGACAGAGGCGAGCAGGTCGTCGGCCAGGATACGCTGCACCTGCGGTGGAATTTTCTTGCCGCCACGGAAACGGAGCAGGGCCAGCGCGCGGGTTGCGTCCCAGCGGAAGCGCGTGCCGAACACGGGCGCGCCGGTCAGCACCGCCTGTTCCAGCACCCCCTGTACCGTTTCCGGTTGGAGGAAGTGGAAGACGTCGGCGAGCGGGAAGCTGTGCTGCTCGGCTAAAGCGATATTGATGCCGTCATCGGTGGCGGCGGCCTGCAATTCGAAATTGAAGCTGCGGCAGAAGCGCTTGCGCAGCGCCAGCCCCCAGGCCTTGTTGATGCGGCCGCCGAAGGGCGCGTGAATGACGAGTTGCATCCCGCCACCCTCATCGAAGAAGCGCTCGGCGATGATCGTCCGCTGCGTGGGCACGTCGCCCAGCACGGCGCGCCCGGCGACCAGATGCCGGATCACTTGCTCAGCGCCGGCAGAATCGAGGCCACATTCTTCTTTCAGCCAATCCATGGCCGCGGCGACTTCGGGCGCAGTTGTCGTAAGTCCGACTGGTGAAGTGTTGGGCAGTCGCGCGCTGAGTGCGGTGCGCAATTTCGCCACGTGCTCGGATAGTTCGGCGGTGCGCGCAGGAGCTTCGCCCAGCCAGAATGGAATTCCAGGCGGCGCGCCGCGCGCGTCCTCCACCAGCATGCGTCCAGAGGAGCTCTCGATGCGGCGAATACGCCACGAGGTGTTGCCCAGGATGAAGATGTCGCCGGCGAGAGATTCCACGGCGAAGTCTTCGTCCACGGTGCCGACCACGGTGCCTTCCGGCGATGCGACCACGGTGAACAGCGCATTGTCCGGAATCGCGCCACCGCTAGTGATCGCCGCCAGGCGGGCGCCACGGCGGGCGCGAACACGTCCGTTTATGCGATCGCGATGCAGAAAGGCGCCGAAGCGGCCGCGGCGCGCAGAAATACCTTCGGAGAGCATCTCGAGGATGGCATTGAAATCCTCACGCGAGAGATTGCGATAGGGGTAGGCGCGGCGAACGAGGTAGAAGAGACCGTCTTCACTGATGCCGGAGTTTTCCGGTACGGATAGGGGTCCGTCGACTCCAACGCGGCGTGCGGTCGCCAAAGCCGGGCGATCGCTCGTTGCCGCGTCCTCGCTCAGGATGACAGGCGTTTGGGTTTCTGCGGCGCAAGTTGCGACCAACTGTTGCGCCAGAATGTCCAGCGGCGCCTCGGGAATCAGGATGCGGTCGAGCTCGCCATGCTTAATGGCGCGAATAAGGGCGGCGCATTCGCAGAGTTCGTCGCGCGTGGTGACGAACAGCCGGCCCTTGGGGATGGCGCCACGCCAGTGGCCCGCGCGACCGACACGCTGGAGAGCGACGGCGATCGACCGTGGCGAGCCGATCTGGATGACCAGATCAACCGTTCCGATATCAATACCGAGTTGCAGCGACGCAGTCGCGACCAGCACGCTAAGTTCGCCGTTCTTGAGCTTGTGCTCGGCCATGAGGCGCAGCTTACGCGACAGGCTGCCGTGGTGCGCGCCGACCGCGTTTTCCCCCAGCTTTTCCGCCAGATGATGCGACACGCGCTCCGCCATGCGCCGCGTGTTGACGAAGACGAGCGTGGAACGGTGCCGGCGGACGAGTTCCCCGATGCGTTCGTAGATCTCGTCCCACATTTCGTTCGAAGCCACCGGCCCCAGCTCGAGGCCGGGCACTTCGATCTGCAAATCCATGGCCCGCCGGTGGCCGACGTCCACGATGGCGGGATCCTGTGGCGCGGGTTGTTGACCCGTGAGGAAGTGCGCTATCTCCTCAATCGGCTTCTGCGTGGCGGACAGCCCGATGCGCACCGGCGCTGGATGTCCGCTGCCCTCGATCAAGGCGTCGAGGCGTTCCAGCGACAGCGTCAGGTGCGAGCCGCGCTTGTCGCCAGCGACGGCGTGAATTTCGTCAACAATGACGGTGTCTACATCCCGCAAGATGCGCCGGCTTTTCTCCGCCGTCAGCAGGATGTATAGCGACTCCGGCGTGGTGACCAGGATGTGCGGCGGCCGCTGCAGCATGGCACGACGCTCGCGCATCAGCGTGTCGCCGGTGCGCACCGCGGTGCGGATTTCCGGCATCAGCAGCCCGCGCTCGGCGGCGAGCTGGAGGATTTCGCCGAGCGGCACTTCGAGGTTCTTCTGGATGTCGTTGCCCAGCGCCTTCAGGGGCGAGACGTACAACACTTCGGTGCGGTCCTGAAGGTCGCCAGCCAGCGCCTGCCGGACCAGGCGATCAATGCAGGCCAGAAATGCCGCCAGGGTCTTGCCCGATCCGGTGGGTGCGGCAATCAGCGTCGTATGGCGGGCGAGGATGTGCGGCCAGCCCTGCTCCTGCGGCTCGGTCGGGCTGCCGAACTTCGCCAGGAACCAGTCGCGGACAATGGCATGGGCCCATGCCAGCGCGTTTTCACCCCCGAAGGACATTTTTCTATTGTAAGTGAAAAGTTGAGGTTCGCCAATTGTTCGCCTGATAAACTCGTGGGTGTCCGCGTCGTGAGACGCGAACCCCCATGCTCGGGACTGGGGACGCGGGGCTCTGGGCGCACGCTGGGTAGAATAGGAACGTGAACTCGCTCAAGGACATCATTCGCTGCCCCAAGTGCGGCGGCGCCGAGATCGTTTACTCCTGCGAGCCCAAGTGCTGCTTCAACCACGTGTGCGCCGATTGCCGCAGCACGTTCGAGATCAACACCGTCAAAACCGGCCAGACGATGACCGCTGCAACCACCACAGTGGAAGAGCCGCAATCGGGCGAGCCGACCACCTGTTGTGCGTCGTGCGAGAGCCTGCGCGTCGCGGTGTTGAAGTCGGAGGACAACCTGACGTTGCTGTTCTGCGGCAAATGCGGAGCAATTTCGAAGATGGTGATGGAGGAGTTTGTGGCGGGCAGCTTCTGACGGCCGCAGTCGGGGGTCGGGGCGTTGAGGTCCCAGACGACGCCTGCCGGCTACCGGCTACCTTCTGACCGTTTACAATCCGACCATGTCCGAAGAACGCGCGCGCAAGATCAAGTTGCTGCTGCTGGACGTAGACGGCGTCATGACCGACGGCTCCCTCTGGTTCTTTCCCGCTCCCGCCGGAGCGCACCAGGAAACACGCAAGCAGGCAGGCAAATTTTCCGGCAAGGGTGGCTACGCGATTGCCAGCGCGAACATGGTGGAAGCCAAGGGCTTCAACGCGCATGATGGCACCGCCATCTCGCTGGCGCGACTGGGCGGGATCAAGACCGGCCTGATCACCAAGCGCATTTCCGATACGGTGGCGCTGCGAGCGCGCGATCTGCGCCTCGACCATGTCTACCAGGGCATCGCCGACAAGCTCACTGTCTTTCAGGAAATCCTGCGCCAGGAGAAACTCTCCGCCGAGCAGGCGGCGTACCTGGGAGACGACATCATCGACTTGCCGGTGATGCAGCGCTGCGGGCTGGCGATCGCGGTGCCGAACTCGCGCCGGGAGGTGCTCGCGATAGCGCATTACGTTACCGAGCACGCGGGCGGACACGGCGCCGTGCGCGATGCCGTGGAATTCATTCTCCAAGCACAGGGCAAGTTGCAGGAAGTGATTGACGCGTACTTGCAGGTCAGAAAAAAGGATAACTGAATTTCATTTCTTCCGTCAGGTTTCCGCAGCCCGTAAAGCCGTGCCCTTCCGGGGTAAGCACTCAGAGCTGTTCCTCGAAAGCACGCAAGGAGTGAACAGCGACGGCAGGCGAGAAAAAGGCCCACCGAACGCTTGCTTGGGGCGTGCTGATTCAGCGTTCGGCGGGCCACCGTTTCCCCTTACTCACCTCTGCTTTCAGGAGGCAGTTCGCATAGACACCAACGGGCGAAAAAAGTTGCGCATGAAAATGTAAAGACCTGTCTTCGGCTCATTGCGGGATTGCCTGCGGCTTGTTGGCCATCAGTTCGCCAAACCGCGGGTCTTTCCTGAGGGCCGCGAATTCCTGGTCTTTGTAGACGGCGTCGATGTCCTTGTAGCCGTCTTCCATCGCCTTGCGCAGGTACTCCAGTGCGCGATCCGAATTGCCCGACTTGGCGTACATCCGCGCCAGTAGAAAGGAGTAGTACGCACGGTCCTGGGGCGACGACATTTGCGCGGCAATCCCGGATTGCGAGCGGTGTTCGAACACGTCGGGATCGAGTTGCAAGGCGATAGCGTACTCATTCATGGCGGCAGGATACTCCTTCATCGCAAAGTAGGCGGTGCCAAGGTTGCTGTGATACGAGGCGCTGCTGTCCTGCAGCGCCAGCGCTTTCAGATACTCCTTGATCGCTTTCTGATAATTCTTGCGCGCGCTTCCGGGAATCGACCTGCCGGCACGTTGTGCCAACGCCTGCTGTGACGCGCCGACGATGTAATACACCGCACCGCGATTGTTGTAAGCCTCAGGAAACTTCGAATTCAGCTTGATGGCGTGATCGAAGCTCTTGGCGGCGGGTTTGAAGCGGCTAAGCTGCAGCTCGGTGATGCCAATCTTGTTCCACAAAGTGGCGCTGGGGGCTTTCTTCAGGGCAGCGCGGTAGTAGTCGAGAGCGTCGGCGAAGGACTTATCAGCGCGGAGCTTGTCGCCCTGCTCTTCCAGGGCCGCCGGTGCAGCATCCTTCGGCGGCGGGCCGACGCGCGCCGGCGCCGCGGGACGATCCGCTGTGGCGGGCTCCTTGGATTCCTGAGCGTACGATCCAGCGAGCAAAACGGCGACGAGCGCGCACGTAAGCAGCAGCAGACGACGGTTCATGGCGAGACCTCCGTGCACCCTACGCGGTTCAGCCGTGCCCCACGGATCAGTGCGGATTGGTGCCGCCGTCCTTCGGCGGTGGCGCCGAGGACGGCTTGTCTCCCTTGAAGATACCTACTATTTTGCCGAAAATTCCCTTCTTTTTCTCCGGCGGATCCGCCTTACCCGGGTTGGAACTCGCGACCGGCGCCGGCGGCGCGGGACGAACCGTGCTGCTGGTGGCGCCAATCACTGGAGGCGGAGGTGGCGCAGGGCTGCCAAAAATACGCGTCAGGATGCCGCGATGCTCGCCGACCGGCTGATCGCAAGAGTCTTTCGGTTCCGTGCCGGCGATAAACGCCACGGTGTAGGTTTCCGGGCAGGCCGCAGTGGCCAGGCGGTTGGTCGCTTTGTCGAGTTGGACATTCACCACCCCGGCGGGCTGCTGGAACGGCTCCTCGTCGTGATAAGCCGGCAGCTTGATAGCGCGTTTCATGAACTCGGCCCAGATGGGCGCCGCGGTGCTCGACCCGCTGAGGCGCAGGTCGCTGTAATCGTCGTAGCCCACCCACACGATGCACAGCAGATTGCTGGTGTAGCCGGCGAACCAGCCGTCATGCGAAGTTCCGGTCTTGCCGGCGGCGGGCGCGGAGAATCCCATGCCGCGCACAACCGCGGCGGTGCCGTTGTTGATCACCCCCTCCATCATGGTGGTCATGACGTAGGCGACGCGGGGATCGAGCACCAGGGTGCGTTCCGCCTTGAAGTTCTCCACCAAGTTGCCGTGGGCATCGCGCACCGAGGTAGCCAGCATTGCCGAAACGCGGACGCCGCTGTTGGCGAAGACGGTATAGGCGGCCGCCACGTCCAGGGGCGTGGCGTCGTACGCGCCCAATGCCATGGCGGGCGTCGGCTGCACGGACTTGATCCCGGCGGCGCGGGCAAGAGCGGCGACTTTGTCGTAGCCCACCTGCTCGGCCAGCTTCACCGTCGCATTGTTCAGTGACTGCGCCAACGCAAAGCGCGCCGAGACCACGCCGTGGTACTCGTCCTTATAGTTGCGCGGCTCATAGATCTGGTCGCCGTAAGTGTAGGTGCCGGGCGCATCGTCAATCAGGGACGCGGGTGTGATCGCATTGCTGCCGTCGCCAGCAAGAGCGGTGTTGACCGCGGCGGCGTACACAAAGGGTTTGAAGACCGATCCCGTGGGCCGGCGCGCCACCGCGTGGTTCAACTGGCTGAAGCCGTAATTGCGCCCGCCCACCAGCGCCAGGACTTCGCCGGTGTGCGGATCGAGAGCCACCAGTGCGACCTGCGGCATCGGCCCGGGCACGACCTTCACTTCAACCTTGGCATTCTTTCCGGCACCGACCTTCACGCGCCGGGTGCGCAGTTTTTCCACCTGTGCATCCACATTCTTGATGCCCTCCTGCACGGCCTCGGCGGCGGCCTTCTGCAGGTCGGGATCCAGCGTCGTATACACGCGGTAGGCGTTTTCGCTCGGATCGTGATCGCTAAAGCGGCTGAGCAGGCTGTCTTTGACGAGATCCACGAAATAGGGCGCGTCGCTGGCCTCGACGTTGGGGGGAGCAAGCTTGAGCGGGGCGGCCTTGGCTTTGTCGCACTGTTCCCGGGTGATGGCACCAGTCTCGACCATGGCCTCCAGCACCAGGTTGCGGCGCTCAAGGGCGCGCTCGGGATGGCGGTAGGGCGAAAGATAGCTGGGACGCTGGATGATGCCGGCCAGCAGCGCGGCTTCCGGCAGGCTGATGTTCTGCAGATCCTTATTGAAGTAGGAGCGCGCCGCTTCCGCGAATCCGGTGATCGTATACGAACCGCGTTGCCCCAGATCCACCTGGTTGGCATAAAGCGAGAAGATCTGCTCCTTGGAAAGCTTCTGCTCCAGCTCAATGGCTATCAGCATTTCGATCAGCTTGCGCTTAATCGTCTTCTCGGGGCTGAGGAAGAACGCGCGCGCCACCTGCATGGTGATGGTGGAGCCGCCCTGCCTGCGCACGCCGCCCTGGCGCAAGTCAATCCACGCCGCCTGCATGAAGCGCCAGTAATTGACGCCGGCGTGCTGGAAGAAGCGCCGGTCTTCGATCGCGGTGACCGCGTCAACCATGACCTTGGGAATGTCCCTGTATTCCACGAGCTGGCGCTTGGTGCGCTGCTCGTTGTCCACGGCGGTGATCAGCGTTGGCTCCAACTCGTAGGCGGAGAGCTCGCGGCCATCCGAGTCGCCGGTGCCGACAATGCGCTCAATCTTGCCGCCGGACTCGCGCACCAGGGCGCCGTCCTGGTTGTGGTAGGACTCGGGGCCGGGATGGATCTCGATGCCGTGCGACATCAGTCGATAGCTGCCGACGCCGCTGGAGTTCTGGTCTTCGACATACCCGGCGCGGCGCAACTGGGCGGCGATGTCGTGCGCAGAGATGCTCTCTCCCGTCCAAATGCTGGCGGGACGAGCGTAGATTCTGGTGGCGTTAGTGAATATCTGCCCGTGCAGCCGGCGATCGATAATCCTCTCGTACTTAACGTAGTAGCCAACGAAAACGCCCAGCACGATCAGCGTCACGACCAGGAAAAAGGTGGCGGCGACCTTGACCATCGGGTCGGAAAAGCTGAAATGGCTAACTGCGGCGCGCGACGGCGCGCGGTCGGCCTTAGCCGAGGGCCGAGCCCGAGGGAGTTTTACCTTAATTGCCACTTTGAGTCGTTGTGCGCGCGGCTAGGGCGCGCCCCCTTCCATGATACAGGCTGCCGCTTCTCTTCATTACTCAGACGGCAGCGAGCCCGCAAACGTTAGCCAGCGACGTGCCGGATCGGACGAAGGGCAAGCAAAATTGTTGTTTAGTCGGAAGCTAGGGACATTGTAAATCATCAGCGGCGCCCGCTGACCCGCCGAAGGTAGCCGACAGTCGGTAGTCCGTCGTAACCGCTCAATAGCTCTTGTTTTTCGAAGAGGGGTGGAATTGCAGGTCGAGGGGGTACCCAGGAATGTCCACATGCACGGTGTAGTCAACCCAGATGGCGACGCCACCGCCAGCGCGCTGCACGTTAATCTGCTCGCGCTGGATGGGAATCTCCAGGTCTTTCGCCTTGCGCCAGATGGTTTCGCGCATGTCTTCCTCGGATTTTTGTGTGTAAGTGTTCATGCGCGCTTCTTCGGCGATCGTGTCCTGCAGTTGGTAGTTGGAGTAGTAGGGCGGAACCATGATCCACGTGCCGTAGACCACGGCCACGATGAAGGCAACGCCGAGTATCGCCCGAAGCGCTTTCATCCTTGCGTCCCCCTACCGCTCAGGGGTGGACTTCACTGTCCATTCCGGAGCAAATTCTCCATGATGTCGATTATTTCCGGGATACTAGCATCCTCAGACTTACGTGTCGAGCGGTGGAACACCTCGACTTTTCCCTCCGCGACCTTCTTGCTGCCGACGTTGACCCGGAACGGAATTCCGACCAGATCGGCATCCTTGAACTTCACGCCCGGGCGCTCGTCGCGGTCGTCGAGCAGCACGTCATGGCCGGCCTGCTCGAGTTTGGCAGCGATCTCGTGGGCCACGGAGCGCAGCTTTTCGTCGGCCACGTTGATGGGCGTGACAACGACCTCGAACGGCGCGATCTGCGGCGGCAGGAAGAAGCCGTCATTGTCGTGGTTTTCCTCGATGGCGGCAGTCAGGATGCGCTCAATGCCGATGCCGTAGCTGCCCATGATGGGCGTGACCTCTTTCCCGTCGTTGTCGAGTACGCGCGCGCCCATCGACTCCGAGTACTTGTAGCCGAGCTTGAAGATGTGCCCGATCTCCACCGCCTTGGCGACCTTGAGCGGCGTTCCACAGTTCGGGCAGCCCTCGCCCGCTTCCACCGCGCGCAGGTCGGCCCACTGATGGTCAGCGACCGGAAAATCGCGCTGCGGCGTGACGTTGCGCAGGTGGTAGTCCTGCTGATTGGCACCGGCGATCAAGTTCTTGCGCCCCAGCAGCGCGCGCTCCACTAGCACCTTTGCCCTGACTTCCCTGTAATGCAGGTTCTCCGAGCCGATCGGCCCGAGGAACCCGGCAGGCGAGCCGAACACTTCCTGGATCTCCTCCGGATGCATGGGGCGGAAGTCGGCAGTGCCGATCGCGGCCGACAGTTTCGCCTCGTTGAGCGAGTGATCGCCGCGCAGAAATGCGACGACGGGGATTTCGCGTGGCTTGCCCGCTTCGGCGCCGGCGTCGGTGGCCATCAGCGCCAGCGTCTTCATCTTGTTCTTAGGCGAGACGCCGAGAAACTTGGCGACGTCTTCAATCGTCTTCATCCCCGGCGTGTGCACCGGGGCAGGCTTGCCATCGCCGACGTCGGGATAGTCTTCCACCACATCGAGCCGCGAGGTCGCCTTCTCCAGGTTGGCCGCGTACCGGCAGTTCGGACAACTCACGACGAAGTCCTCGCCCGCGTCGGTGTACACCATGAATTCGTGCGACTGCGAGCCGCCCATGGCGCCTGAGTGCGCTTCCACCACCACGTACTGCAATCCACAGCGATCAAAGATGCGGCAGTAGGCATCGTAGTGCTTCTGGTAGGAGAGGTCGAGCCCGGCGGGATCGAGATCGAAGGAGTACGAGTCCTTCATGGTGAACTGCCGCACGCGCAACAGGCCGGACTTGGGGCGGGGCTCGTCGCGGAACTTGGACTGGATCTGATACCAAATCTGCGGAAGCTGCTTGTAGCTGCGCAGTTCGCGGCGCGCGATCGAGGTCATGACCTCTTCTTCCGTCATGCCCAAGCAGAGGTCGGCGCCCTTGCGGTCTTTCAGGCGAAACATGTTGTCGCCCATCACCTGCCAGCGCCCGCTCTCCTGCCAGATATCCGCCGGGTGCAGCGCGGGCAGGTAGAACTCCTGGCCGATCTTGTCCATTTCCTCGCGCACGATCTGCGTGATCTTGAGCATGGCACGCTGACCGAGAAACAGATATGAGTAGATTCCGGCGGCGAGCTGGCGGACGTAGCCCGAGCGCAGCAGGTACTTGTGGCTGGCGACCTCGGCCTCGGCCGGGGCTTCGCGCAGCGTGGGAATGAATAATTGCGACCAGCGATACATGCCAGAACTGTCCTTCGTACAGAGTTTTTCATTGTAAATGACCGCCGGGCAGACGGTATGATTTCGCGCCATGAGGAAGATGTTGCTGCTCTTGGTCCTGGCGCCGCAGAAACTACGCTCCACCATTCCACCGTCGTGGTTCTGGGCGATTTGGCTTGGGTTTCTGGGGCTTATCGCTCTGATGCTGTGCGTCAAGGCTCGCGAGGTAAGGAAACGCCGCGAAGAACTCGAGCAGTTTGGGATGGAGCGAGGGCTCCTCTTCTCGGAGAAGCCCGACGACGCTCTCGCCGAGAAACTGGCTCTGATCCGGATGGCAAGGATGGAATCCCGGCCACGCTACCGCAACATTCTTCAGGGCAGCGCTGGCGGCGGCGAGGCTATCGTCGCGGACCGCACGGTGGGCTCGGGCAAGAGCCAGTCCACCTCCACCGTGGTTGCATTCCAGTTGGCCACGCCGTTTCCGTCATTCATGCTGTGCCCGGAAAACGCGCTCTTGCGGCTGGCGGACAAAGTCGGTTACTCGGATATTGACTTCGAAGACGCGCCGGATTTTTCGCGCCGTTTTTTTCTGCACGGTCAGGACCCGGCGGCCGTGCGCGCGCTGTTCAAGCCGGAGGTGAGGCAGGCGTTTGAGCAATTGGACCCGAAAGGCAATCTGTACGTGAGCGGGTCGGGACCGTGGCTGGTGGTGTATCGTTCCGGCCGATTGATACCCGCGCAGGAGCTTCGCGATTTTCTGCAGCAGGCGGAGTCGGTGGCCAACGCCTTCCGGCGGACGCAGTCGAGCGGAGTGTTCCGGTGAACGCGCTTTCTTAGGCATTGTCTGAGTTGGCAGCCTTGGAGATATCGAACCACGGCGGAATGTTTCAAAGGATGCTGCGCCAGGTGCGGCGCATTCCTCGCGGCAAAGTCGCCACCTACGGCGACGTGGCGTATGCCGCGGGTTTCCCCGGGGCGGCGCGGCAGGTGGCGTGGGCGCTGCACGGATCCAGCGGGCTGCCGTGGCAACGCGTGGTCGGCGCCAGTGGCAAAATCCTGCTCGGCGGAGAGGCTGGCATGGAACAGCGCTTCCGCTTAGAGAACGAGGGCGTGCGGTTCGCCGGATTGCGCGTGGACATGAAGGCGCACCGCTTCAACTTCTTCGCCCGGAAAGCACCTAAGCGCGCCCGGGGCGGCTAAGTCCCGACACAACACCGGCGCGTTGCCCTCTCGTGTTCCACCGGCTGCGAAAAGTGGCGTCACGCGCGCCGATCCGGTGTACACTCCACCGCCAAAAGTCAGGCCGAGGGCAACGTGGAGCTTGCGATTTTTATCGCGGCGGTGGCAGCGACGCTGGTGATAGCCGCGGTGGTGGTGCGCACCACGCAGATACGGCGCACGCGGGCGCTGGCGCGAGTCGCTGCCGAACGCGGATTTTCCTTCGACGAAGTAGCCGTTCCCTTCACTGACGACGAAATGCTTTCCGTGCTCCGTTTCACGCAGCGCCGCGGCGTCGCCCGTAACGTCATGCGCGGCGCCGATGGCGACAAGCAACTTGTGGCCTTCGACTACCGCTCGCCCGAAGGCGCGCGCGAGACGGTGGTAGCGTTCCGCGCCGCGCTGCCGGTGTTCGACTTGCTCACCGCGATTCACGGCGTAAATCCCAACGTCATGGCGCCGGTGTTTGCCCGGCTGGGGATGACCGTGATGCGCTTCGATTCGCATCCCGAATTCTGCCGCAATCACCTGCTGATCGGACCGGACGAGGAGGCCCTGCGGAAATTCTTCCAGCCCCCGCTGCTGGACTATTTCCAGTCGCTGGACAAGGCGCGGCGCTGGGCGGTGGAGAGCAGCGGCGCCTGGCTGCTGATCTGCCGCGCCGGATACCTGGCGAAGCCCGAGCAACTGCGCGCATACATCGAGGAGGCCGCGATGGTGGCCGCCAGGCTGAGCGCTGCTACGCCGGCCGCGGGCGCGTTCACTCGCTGATCAGATGCGACAGCAGTTCCTTCCCCAGTTTCTGCAGTTCTCCGAACTGCCGCTGATATTCCGCGAACAACCGATTCAGTTCCAGCGATCGGTCCGGCGACAGCTTCGCGCGCAACATCATGTCGCGCACGTGCACGGGGTTGGGCAGTACCGCGTCTTCCTTGAGTTCCTCGAGGGCGATATTGGCATCGTAGTGATACATGGGAATTGAGTAATTGCAGAATCGGGTAATTGCGGAATTGCTCAAGGCCGCAACACATTCAGAGGATTCGCCCGCAACCAAGTCGCTGGATCAACGACCCGATTCCCCGATTCCGCAATTACCAAATTACACCATCTCCGTTCCCCACAAATCATGCAGGTGGATAATGCCTTCCAGCCGTCCGCCATCGCCCACCACCGCCAGCGAGGTGATTTTCTTCTGCTCCATGACGTTGAGCGCGGCGGCGGCGAACTCGCCGGCATGGATGGTCTTCGGGTCGCGCGTCATGCAGTCGCCAGCGGTGAGATCGAGCACGTCCTTGCCGCGGCGCTCCAGCAGCCGCCGCAGGTCGCCATCGCTGATGATCCCCACCAGCTTGTCACCCTCGGTAACCGTGGTAACGCCCAGCTTCTTGCGCGACATCTCGTAGATCACTTCCGACATGGGCGTCTGCAACGTGACCCGCGGAATGGCGTCGCCGGTGTGCATCAGACGCGAAACCCGCGCCAGCTTTTTGCCTAGCTTGCCGCCGGGATGAAGATCGGCGAAGTCCTCTTCCTTGAACCCACGCTTCTCCGCCAGCGCAACCGCCAGCGCATCGCCCAGCGCGACCATCGTCGTGGTCGAAGCCGTTGGCGCCAGGCCCAAGCTGCACGCCTCCTGCTCCACCGAGCAGTCCAGCGCGATATCGGCCGCTAGTGCCAGCGTCGAGCGCATTTTCCCGGTCATGGCCACCAGTTTTACGTCCAGCCGCTTGATGTTACTCAGCAGGTTCAGAATCTCCTCGGTGCCGCCGCTTTGCGACAACGCCAGCACGACATCGCCGCGCACAATCATGCCCAGGTCGCCGTGCACCGCATCGACCGGGTGCATGTACAGCGACGGCGTGCCCGTGGACGACAGAGTGGCGGCAATCTTGCGCGCCACCAGCCCGCTTTTTCCCATGCCGGTGACGACCACGCGCCCGCCGCAGGAGTACAGGCACTCGACCGCACGCGTGAACGCCTCCGCCATCGGCCCAGCGAGGCGGTCGGCGAGCGCCCGCAACGCGTCAGCCTCAATGCGGACCACGTTTTCGCCAATTTTGTGCATGACGAGAGACGAGATGTTAGCAGATCATCGCGCGGCGGCCGGCTTCCATTTATTGAGGAACGCGATCAGGTCGTCGGGATCCATGTTGCGCGCCGACTCGAATTCTCCGTGCTGCTGGCTGTACAGCAGGGTACCGTCGGGCGCCAGCACGGCGAGCGCGGGAACGCCCTTTTTGATCGGTACACGATACTTTTGCGCCAGATCCAGGTTCTTGTCCATCTGGCCGATGTCCACATGCACCACCATGAAATTGCGGTTTAGCAGTGGCGAGACGTCGACCTGGTGAAACGCTGCCTCCAGCACATGGCAGTCGTAACACCAGTTGCCGCCGAAAACGAGAAGCACGCGTTTATGCGTGCGCGCAGCCTTCGCGAGGGCTTCGCGGATCTCCGCCTTGGCGTCGGCATCCTTCTCGTACAGATGCGGGTTCAGCTTTCCCACCGGCCGCATCTTCAGCACCGGGGTGTGAGTGCTGGCGACAATGCGCCAGCCCTGCGACTGCTGCTGCCACCCCTGCTGTTCGAGTACATAACCCTGGCGCATTCCGGCCGGAGTCTTGCTGCGAAACGAGAGTTCCAGCGTCACCACGCTCAGCCCATTTCTGTCCTCTGTTTTGACGACGCTCACTGCTAGCTGGTCCAAGCCTGCGGCGCGCGCATGTTCCCAGAAGTCACTCTCGGCGCTGACTGGGAGCTGTTGCTTGCCATCGGATGAAACCACATAACCGGGAGGATTGGTGGAATAGAGCGCCTGCAACGCGGACTTGTCACCTGCGCTGACGGCCGTCTTCCATTGCTCCAGAGCCGCGCCAAGCCCGGCCGGCACAGCTTGCGCCGCGCATGCCAGTGCGAGGACACAGCCGCATGCGAACGCGCGGACACCGGCTCGGATCAATAGATCTCTCCGAAATCTCTGCCTATATCGCATTGCCGCGGGCCGCCGCAACCGCCGCGTGCACTGCGAGCAACTCGTCCAGCACCGGGCGCAGCCATTTCAGGTCAAGCGCGTTGGCGCCGTCGGAAAGTGCGGCAGCGGGGTTGTCGTGCACTTCGACGAAGATTCCATCCACGCCGGCAGCCACCGCGGCGCGCGCCAGGATGGGAATGAACTCGGGCTGCCCGCCGGATTGAACCACATCATCCCCACCCTGCGCGTCGCGCAAGGGTGGGCCACCCGAGGAAGGCAGTTGCACCGAATGTGTCGCGTCGAATACCACGGGCGCGAACTTGCGCATGATGGGCAGAGAGCGCATGTCCACCACCAGGTTGTTGTAGCCGAACGAGGAGCCGCGCTCGGTCAGCAGCACGCGCTCATTGCCCGACTCGCGCACTTTCTCGACTGCGTGGCGCATGTCCCACGGTGAGACGAATTGCCCCTTCTTGATGTTCACCGCGCGCCCGGATTTCGCCGCCGCCACCAGCAGGTCGGTCTGGCGGCAGAGAAACGCCGGGATCTGTACTACGTCCACGTATTCGGCGACCATGGCGACGTCGTGCGCGTCATGCACGTCGGTGAGCACCGGAACGCGAACGGTTTCAGCGACTTTGCGCAGAATCGTCAAGCCTTCCTTCATCCCTGGCCCACGATAGCTCTTCAGCGAGGTGCGATTTGCCTTGTCGTAGCTGGCCTTGAAGATGTACGGAATCTTGAGCGCGCGCGCCACACCGGCAACGCACTCGGCCATCTTGATGGCGTGCTCTTCCGACTCAACGACGCACGGCCCGGCGACAAGGAACAGCCCGCCGGCGCCAATCGTGACATCGCCGACTTTGAAGGAACGTGCCAAAGTTCTTCGTTTCAAGTTTCAAGTTGCACGTTTCACGTTTCGGGGTGCTTTTGAAACGTGAAACCTGAAACGATTTACGACCGCGTCACCTTCTCCGGCCTCAAGAACATCTCCACTTCCGCGGCGCTCTTCTGCGCCAGCCGCAGTTGCCGGTTTTCGTACGCCGCCTTAATAAACGCCGTGAACAGCGGATGCGGTTCCAGCGGCTTCGACTTGAACTCGGGGTGGAACTGGCAGCCCAGGAAATACGGGTGATCCTCCTGTGACAACTCAATAATCTCGACGTAGGTTCCGTCCGGCGTGGCGCCGCTGATGCGCAAACCGGCGGCAACCAGCGCCTGCTCGTATTCGCGGTTGAACTCGTAGCGATGCCGGTGGCGCTCGCTGATTTCGTTCGTGCGGTATGCCTTCGCCGCCAGCGAACCCGGCTCCAGCTTGCACTGCCACGCGCCCAATCGCATGGTGCCGCCGAGCTCTTCGATGCCGCGCAATTCCCGCAGCTTGTAAATAATGCGGTGCGGCGTGGCGGGATCGAATTCGCTGGAGTTGGCGGTTTCCAGCCCGACCACATTGCGCGCGAACTCGATGCACGCTGTCTGCATCCCGAGGCAAATCCCGAAGTAGGGCACCTTGTGCTCGCGCGCGAAGCGAATGCCGTTCAACATGCCGGCAATGCCGCGCTTGCCGAAGCCGCCGGGCACCAGGATGCCGTCGTATCCTTCAAGCTGCGATTCGTATTCCCTGCCCTTGGTCTCCAGACCCTCGGCCTCGATCCACGAGACGTTGAGCTTCAAATTCTGCGACAGCGCGCCGTGCACCAGCGCTTCCTTCAGCGACTTGTACGAATCCTCGTACTCCACGTACTTGCCGACCAGCCCGATCGAGACTTCGTCCTTGGGGTTGTTGACCCGGCTGACCAACTCTTCCCAGCGGCTGATATCGCGCACGCCGGCGTCAATGTGCAGGTAACGCAGCACCAGTTTGTCCACACCCTCGTGCGCGAACGTCAGCGGGACCTCGTAAATGGAATTGACGTCAATCGCGGTGATCACCGCTTCTTCTTCCACGTTGCAGAAGAGCGCGATCTTGCCCTTGATCTCCTTCGACAGGAAGCGGTCAGTGCGGCACAGCAGGATATCGGGCTGAATGCCGACGCTGAGCAGTTCCTTCACCGAGTGCTGCGTGGGCTTGGTCTTCAATTCGCCCGCCACGCCGATATACGGGACCAGCGTGACGTGCACGAACAGCGTGTTCTCGCGCCCCAGGTCCTGGCGCATCTGGCGGATGGCCTCGATGAACGGCAGCGACTCGATATCGCCCACGGTGCCGCCGATCTCGACGATGCACACGTCCACATCCACCGAGACCTTCTTCATCGCGGCCTTGATTTCGTTGGTAACATGCGGAATCACCTGCACTGTCTTGCCCAGGTAATCGCCGCGCCGCTCCTTGGCGATGATCTGCTCGTATATGCGGCCGGTGGTCCAGTTGTTGTCGCGCGTCAGCTTGGCGTGGGTGAAGCGCTCGTAGTGGCCGAGGTCGAGATCGGTCTCGGCGCCGTCGTCGGTCACAAACACTTCGCCGTGCTGGAACGGCGACATCGTCCCCGGGTCCACGTTGAGATAAGGATCGAACTTCTGCAGGTTGACCCTAAGCCCGCGGCTTTCCAGCAGACATCCAATCGAGGCCGCCGCCAAGCCCTTGCCCAGCGAAGAGACCACACCACCCGTCACGAAGATGTACTTAGCCGGCATTTTTCGACCTCGTCCTCACGAGAGCGTTGCCATCGAGAATTGCGGAGTTGGGTAACTGCAGAATTGCGGAATTGAAGAGAGCAATGCCTGCTTCGATTCCGCAATTCTGCAGTTCCACAATTCCGCAATTTTTCGAGGATACTTCGCCCAGGCAGTGGCTGAACGTTGCCTGGGAACCATTGGAGGGGTGCACGACCAATTATGCCAGAAAAAGATGCTGAAAGAAACGCCTCGATTTGCACCAACACAGGTGCATCGAGCCGCGACTTTCGGCCTCCTTCCGCAGTCTAACTGTGCAGAGAATCCGACGAGAGCGGATAATTTGATGATGTGGTTGGGGGCAATGTCGCGGGTGGTCCTGCTTATCTTCGCGGTTGTGTTTTCCCTGTCCTCATCCGCCCAGCGCAGCGCGCAAAAGCCAAGAACGCCCGCCAAACCGCCGGCCAAACCCGCCGCCACTGAGCCGGCCACGACACCCTGTCCCTTCGCCCGGCCCGACGATCCTTCGCACCGCATCATCCTGCGCGACGGCAACTACCAAGTGGCCGGCAAGTGCGAAATCCTTGGCGATCGCGTGCACTACCTGAGCGCCGAACGCTACGAGTGGGAAGACCTTCCCATGACGCTGGTGGATTGGGACGCCACCAAGAACTACGAATTGTGGCAAGCTTCGCCGAAGAACATGGCGGAAGCTGCCGCCGTGGATGCCGAAGAAGCAGCCGAGCGGAGACAACGAGACGAGAGGTCGCCTGAGGTCAAGCCCGGTCTGCGCCTCCCCCCACAAGGCGGCATCTTCCTGTTCGACGTCTATCGCAACAAGGCCGAATTAGTGGAATTGGTGCAGAACGGTGGTCAGATCAACCAGAACCGTGCGCGCAACGTTCTGCGCGCCGCCATTAACCCGCTCGCCAAGGCTAAGCAGACCATCGAAATCAAGGGTCTGCACGCGGCGGTGCAGTCGCACCTTCCGCAGCCCGTCATCTACGTCAACATCGACATGGACGGGGATCCGCGCACCAGCCCCGGCGCTCGCGACATCTCCGATCACTTTCGCATCGTGCGCGCAACTCCCAAGAAAGATTCGCGCGTGGTGGGCGTCATCGAGATCGCGGTGTATGGCAAGGTGAGCCAAAAACAGAATTACATTCCGACGCGCTCCACGCCGCTCAACAGCCAGTGGATCGAGGTGGCGCCGGCAGAGCCGCTAGACCCCGGCGAGTACGCGCTCGTGGAAATGCTGGGCAAGGACGTCAACATGTACGTCTGGGACTTCGGCGTCAGTCCCACCGCGCCGGAAAATGCCAGCGCCTGGAAGCCTGCACCCGTCGCCGACACCGAGCCCACCACGCGTGAAAGCCCCAACCTCAACAAGCGCCCGCCGCAAGACTAACCGCGGATCGCCACGGATTTGCATGGATCGCTCTCTGATCTATTCCGATACGTGTTCATCCGTGTAAATCCGTGGTGAATGACTGCAACAGTAGATCGCTATACGATTCCGCGATTAAATCCTGCTCGCGAATCCCAAACGCCTCCATCAATTCCCGGCACTGCGCCAGCAACGCGCCGCGATCCGCCTGCTCATCCCCAGCCGCTTCGATCTCGACGAAATTCCCCGCCTTCTGCACCCGATCGAGATGAATCTTGACGTTGTCCAGGTAAGAGATCTCGCGCCGCTTCTCCACCGCGACCAGCACGCCAAGCGCGGTAACGAGAATCTCTTTCAAGCCCGGCGATGCCGGGTACAACAATACATTGCTTGTCTTCGGCCCGGCTTCATTCGGACGCTGGTAATAAATGAGCGCGTTTTCGATCTTCCCTTCCCGCAGCTTCAGCCGTCCCTGCGGCACGCGGAAGTAGGTGTCCACCTGCTGATCGACTCCGGCAAATCTCGCATTCCGTTCGCCGAGCACGGCGCGCACCCGCCCTGGGTCCAGGCATCGAGCCTTGATTTCGACGTTAATCACTCGCATAAGCGTCTGAGAATATCGCAATGGCGTAGTCAGTAGTCCGTAGTTCGTAGTCCGGTCGGACGGCCTTCCATGCTTTTCCGGGCTACCGACTACGGACTACCGACTACGATGATCTGCGTTCATCTGTGGCGAATTCATCCGTTGCCACATGCTATAATCTGGACACTTTTGCCGCTTGGGAGGCCTGCATCGACAAGAGGTACATTCGCACCAACGACCGCATCCGGGCGCGCGAAGTGCGCGTGATTGACGACGAAGGCAAGCAGGTCGGCGTCATGCCCCCGTACGAAGCGCTCAAAATGGCCCGGGAAAAGAGCCTCGACCTGGTGGAAATCTCGCCCACCGCCCAGCCGCCTGTGGTCCGCATCATGGACTTCGGCAAGTTCCTCTACCAGAAAGAAAAGCAGGAACGCGAGGCCAAGAAGCATCAGAAGGTCATCACCGTCAAAGAGGTTAAGTTCCGCATCAACGTGGACGAGCACGACTACCAGACCAAGAAAAACCACGCGCTGCGCTTCCTGGAAGACGGTGACAAGGTCAAGGCGACGATCTTTTTCCGCGGCCGCGAGATGACGCGCCAGAACCTGGGACGCGAAATCCTGGAGCGCTTGATCAAGGACCTGGGGGACAAGGCGATCGTGGAGTTCCGTCCGCGGCAGGAAGGCAACACGCTGCACGCCATCCTGGCGCCGAGCAAGAAAGCTCCCGAGCACAAGCCCGCGCCGCCGCCCAAGCCGCAGTCGCCGCCGCCGCAGCCGGCGCCCGGCGCGTAACACAATTGCGGAACTGCGGAATCGGGTACCTGCGGAATCGTCGCAGGCGTGTGGCAGCGTTTGCTGTACCCGGTTTGTTACAATAGACAATTCGCGTACGCTCGGTAAGGGTTACTTCCGGCTCGCCGCCTCTCCGCGCGGCCGTTTTCAATTACCCAATTACCCGATTACGCAATTACCCGATTGCAAGGGGAGTTATGCCGAAACTGAAAACCCATAGCGGCGCCGCCAAGCGCTTTAAGAAGACCGCCACCGGTAAGGTCAAGCGCGGTCATGCCAAGGCGCGCCACATATTGACGACCAAGACCACCAAGAAGAAGCGCCACCTCGATCGCGACGTCATCATGGACAAGGCGGACACGAAAAAGGTGAAGCGCATGATTCCGTACTGAAGTCAGCTATTAGCAATCAGCTTTTAGCTGGATCTGAGTTGTGCAAGCTGTATCGCCAAACGGCAGATTTTGGGCGGAACAATGGCTTGAAGCCCCGCAGGGGCCGTAGAACCAGCCCGGCACAGCCTGCCCTGAGCGCAGCCGAAGGGTAAGTGCCGGGAAGCGGATCGAAATTTGATCCGAGTCCCGTGGGGACGAAACCGGTGTGTGAAGAGGCCCGGATTTACTCCTTGCCTCCAGCCGCCGACATCGGCTCGATTTCAGCTGGCACACCAACTGAAACCGAAACTGAAATTGAAATAAAAAGGAGCCTCCCATGCCTCGCGTAAAACGCGGCACCAAGCGTCGTGCCAAGCGCAAGAAGATTCTGGAACGCGCCAGCGGTTATTACCTGACAAAATCCAAGCTCTACCGCTCGGCGAAAGAGTCTGTGGAGCGCGCTCTGAAGTTCGCCTATGCCGGGCGGCGCCAGAAAAAGCGCCAGTACCGCTCGCTGTGGATTGTGCGCATCGGCGCCGCCGCCAAGCTCAACGGCCTCAGCTACAGCCGATTTATCAACGGCCTGAAGAAGGCGGGCGTGGAGTTGGACCGCAAGATACTGGCTGACCTCGCGGTCAACGATCCCGCGGGCTTTGCCAAGCTGGCGGAACAGGCCAAGAGCGCGCACGTAGCGTAGCTGTCAGCCGTCAGCTATCAGCCCTCAGCAAAACGGGGCCACGGATTGACACTGATATTCACGGAATTTCCTGAACAGTTTCATCCGTGTTCGTCTGTGTGGACCCGTGGGCAAAGGTTTTATGCGGCGCTCACTCGCGAAGGCCCACGTTTGATGACTCCGCACTGTGGGCGCCGTCCAAGCACAAGCCCCGTAGGGGCGGCAGATAATAGCCCGGCACGTGAGTGCCGGGTACTCGGCCATTTTGATTTTCCGAGTCCCGTAGGGACGGCACCGGCCATGTATACCGTTCCAAAACTCGAGGATTTCACGGATGCCACGCTAGTAAGCGCGGTCAACGAATGTTTTGACACGTGTCACCGTGAAGCCCAAGCCGTATCTAACGAGCCTGAGTACAAGGCCTTCCGTGACCGTTGGCTCGGCCGAAAAAACGGGATTCTCACTCAGATTAACGAGCTCTGGCTACGAAGCGCTGCGAAGGAATCGAAGCGAGATGTTGGCGCACACGTGAACGAGCTCCGCTTGCGTGTCGAAGTCCTCATTAAGGGCACTGAGCTCGATATAGCTGACCGGAAGTCGGTTGAATCGGAGCGCCTCGACGTCACCCTCCCCGGCATCCGTCGTCCTCTCGGCGCCGAACATCCCATCGTCCGCACCATGAACGACATCGTCGGCGTGTTCAAAGCGATGGGGTATTCCGTCGCCGAGGGTCCGGAGATCGAGACCGACTACTACAATTTCGAGTCGCTGAACTTCCCGCCCGACCATCCGGCGCGCGACATGCAGGACACCATCTTCCTCGCCGGCCAGGCGCAGAAGCCCGCGCGGGACCGCCTCCTGCTGCGCACGCACACCTCCCCGGTGCAGATTCGCACCATGGAGAAGCAGAAGCCACCGGTGCGCGTCGTGATTCCCGGCCGCGTCTATCGCAACGACGCGCCCGACGCCACCCACTCGCCCATGTTCCACCAGGTCGAAGGCCTCGCGGTGGACACCAACATGACTTTTTGCGACCTCAAGGGATCGCTCGACCACGCCATGAAGTCGCTGTTCGGCTCCTCGGTGAAGACGCGCTTCAGGCCGTCGTTCTTTCCCTTCACCGAACCGAGCGCGGAAGTGCTGATCTCGTGCATCTTCTGCGGCGGTGGGGGCTATCAGGGCTCGGCGCGCTGTCCCAACTGCAAGACCAGCGGCTGGATTGAGTTGCTGGGCTCAGGCATGGTGGACCCGGCGCTCTACGGATTCGTCGGTTACGACCCGGAAAAAGTCAGCGGCTTCGCCTTCGGAATGGGCGTGGACCGCATCGCCGCCATGCTGTATGGCGTAACCGACCTGCAGTTGTTCTTTAACGGCGACGTCAGGTTCCTGGAGCAATTCTCGTGAGTTCCGCAGATCAAGACGCCTTCCCCCTTCGCGCTGAGGAGCGCGACCGCATCCGCCGCAGCGTGGAGACGGAGCGCGCGCTCTTTGAAACACTGCGCAAGGTGATGCCCGACGCGAGCGACGACGAGGTAGGAGACGCGGCGCACGATCTGGCCGACCTGTGGGAGCTCTCCGTCAAGCATCAGCAACGCGTGGACGCGATCTTGCAGATGACCGGAAGCGAACATCGCCAGGCCCTCGCCGATCTGCTCAACGACCTCTTTTACTGCGATGTGGACATCGAGCTCCGCTTTCATCTGGACAGCATGCGCAAGGTCCTACCCAAACTGATCGAAAAGCTGGAAGCGCGGAAATGAAGATCTCGCCCGCATGGCTGCGCGAGTTCGTTGACATCCCGGCGGACGACCGCAAGCTCGCCGACGATCTGACGCTCGCCGGCATCTCCGTTGAATCGATCGAGAGTGAAGGCGCGCGCACCGTTTACGACGTGGACTTCACCCCCAACCGCGTCGACGCCATGAACCACTACGGCGTCGCCCGCGACTGCGCTGCCATCTACGACCGCGACCTGATGCCCATCACTGCTCTTGTGGCCCGGGTCTCCGACCCGGGTACCCTGGTCAAAGACCCGAGCCACGCGTTCCCCATCGAAATCCAAGACCCCCTCGGCTGCGCCCGTTACACCGCGCGCGTCATTCGCAACGTAAGAATCGCGCCCTCGCCGGAGAAAATCGCGCAGCGTCTGGAGTTGCTCGGCTCGCGCGCTATCAATAACATCGCCGACGCCAGCAACTACACCCTCCAGGAAATCGGCCATCCCACGCACTGCTTTGATCTCGACGTGCTCGAAGGTGGCAAGATCATCGTCCGCCGCGCGCGTCCCGGCGAAAAGCTGAAGACCCTCGACGGCGTGAATCGCATTCTCCATCCCGACGATCTGGTGATCGCCGACGCCGTCAAGCCCGTCGCGCTCGCCGGCGTCATGGGCGGCTTCGATTCCATGATCACGGAAAGAACGCGCCACGTGCTCATCGAGTCCGCCTGGTTCGACCCGGCCTCCATCCGCCGCACCGCGCGCCGCCACTCGATGCACACCGACGCCTCGCATCGCTTCGAGCGCGGCGCCGATCTCGGCATCACGCCCGCCGCCTGCGCCCGCGTTGCCGAACTCATCCTTGAAACCGCCGTTGGACAACTCGATCCCTCCGAGACCGACGCCTACGCGCGCAGAATCGAGCGCCCCACGCTCACTCTGCGCCGCCGAGCCGTGCGTCGCCATCTCGGCCAGGACATTCCCGACACCGAGATCGCTCGCATTCTGCGGCGTCTCGGCTTCGGCGTCACCGTCGGCAGCATCACCGCCGCCGCTCCCGCAAGCACAGGTGCGCACGCCGCGGTCGCAGAGGAAATGGCCGACTTCGCGGTTCAAGTCCCCACCTGGCGCCTCGACGTGGAGCGCGAAATCGACCTCATCGAGGAAATCGCGCGCATTTACGGCTATGATCGCTTCCCCAACACGCTGCCCACCTTCGTCGGCGGCGTCATCGAACTGCCTGAGGCGAGGAAGGAAGCAAAGCTCCGCGCCTCGCTGCTCGGACTCGGCTACCACGAAGCCGTCTCGCTGACCTTCATCTCGCACGCCGACGCGCAGCGCTTCTCCAGCGCCACGCCGGTCGAGGTTGCCAACCCGATTAGCGAAGAGGCATCCGTGATGCGTACCTCCATGGTTCCCAGCATGTTGAACATGCTCGGTTACAACCTGAATCGCGGCCATGCCGACGTCCGCTTGTTCGAGTCCGGCAAAATTTACGAGACTATGGGCGCGCGCACCGACGAGCAGCGCCGCCTCTGCATGGGCGCGACCGGCGCAGCCATTCCGCCCAGCATCCATGCGCCCGGCCGGCAGGGTTCGTTCTTCGATCTCAAGGGCAACATTGAAACACTGCTCGGCGCATTCCAGTACAACTCGCTCTACTACGACGCCAACACGCCCGACTACTACCATCCCGGCCGCTCCGCCCGCGCCGTGATGGACGGCGCCACCGTGGCGCGTTTCGGCCAGCTTCATCCGCAAGTCGCCGCCGAGCGCAAGCTGCGCCTGAGCGCGCAGTATATTCCCGAGGTCTACCTCGCGGAACTCGATTGCGAGCGCCTCTACCGCCACGATCCGCGCCAGATTCGCTATCAGGCCATCCCGCGCTTCCCTGCCGTAGACCGCGACTTCTCCTTCATCTTTGACGAGACGGTCACCTTCGAGAGCATCCGGAACGTCATCGCCGCGCTCCGCATCTCCGAGCTGGCCGCGCTCGTTCCGGTCGAGATTTTCCGCGGCGGCGCCATCCCGGTCGGAAGGTACTCGATGCTGTTGCGCGCGACTTTCCAGTCCGCCGAACGCACGCTACGCGACGACGAGGTCGCACTCTGGTCGCAGCAGATCATGAAGGGTCTCGAATCCCTCGGCGGTACGCTGCGCACATCGTAGCCGGTAGTCCGTAGCCGGTCGTCCGGCGTCTCTGCTGCAGCCATTCCTGTTGTGCGCCCGACCTGCTAAAGTTCCTGAGCATTCGCGGTGCACGAAGCCGCGGACTACGGCCTACCGACTACGGACTACGGGGTGAGCAAATGTCTTTCTCGCGCAGATCATTCCTTGGCTCGCTTGGCCTCGGCGCCACCGCCGCCGTCGGCTTCGGTGGACTTGAACGCATTGCCTTCGCCGAGCCCCCACGCACCTCTTCGCCCGGCGCTCCCATCCTGCTCAACAGCAACGAGAACGCCTACGGCGTGTTTCCATCCGTCGAGAAGGCCGCCCTGGAAGGTCTGCGCGTCGCCCACCGTTATCCCTTCAAGATTTACCGCGACGTGGTTGAGCGCATCGCCGCCTGCAACAAGGTCTCGCCCAAGCAAGTGCTGCTCGGCAACGGTTCCACCGAAGTGCTAGCCATGGCGTCGCGCGCCTTCACCGGCCCGGGACGCAAGCTTATTGCCGCTGTCCCGACCTTCGAATCCTCTCTCGAATACTCGCGCGATCGAGGTGCACAGGTCGTCGAGGTGCCGCTGACCTCGAACTACGCTCACGATCTCGACGCCATGCTGGCCCGCACCAGCAGCGATACCGGCCTGGTGTACATCTGCAATCCCAACAATCCCACCGCCTCGCTCACTCCGCGCCTCGATATCGAGGCCTTTGTGCGCAAGCTGCCATCCAATACCTACGTTCTGATTGACGAGGCCTACCACCACTTCGCCACCGACTCGCCCGACTATGTCTCCTTCATTGAAAGGCCGGTGGATGATCCACGCCTTATCGTCGCGCGCACGTTTTCCAAGGTTTACGGCATGGCCGGCCTGCGTCTGGGCTACTCCGTGGCAATTCCGGCAACCACCAAGCTGCTGCGACCGTGGCAGCTTGAGGACAACGGCAACATGATCGCCCTGCACGCCGCCCTGGCCGCGCTCGACGATGACGCGGCCATGCGCGCCGCTGTCGCCCGCAACGCCGCCGACCGCACGGAATTCACGCGCCAGGCCGCCGTGCGCAAGCTGCGCGTCATACCCTCCTACGCCAATTTCGCCATGATCGAGACCGGCCGGCCCGTGCGCGATGTTATCAAGCACTTCCGTGAAGACAACATCGCCGTCGGACGTCCCTTCCCCCGCATGGAAAACTTCCTTCGCGTCTCCTTCAGCACGCCCGATGACATGACCGCCTTCTGGCAGTGCTGGGACAAATTGCCGGCGTTGTCAAAACAGTAGTCGGGAGTCAGCGGCGGCAAATTGCTGACTCCTGACTCCTGACGACTGACTCCTGTACCGCCAAGATATTCACAGCCTCAAACCTCTTCTCTTCGCTATATACTGCGCACGAGTTAAGCAAAATTTCACCCCCGAGGCGAGCGGACGAATGTCGGTCAAAGCTGTGCGCGAGTTCCCCCCCGAAGTTTCTTCGGACGATTTCCATTCGCTGGAAGAGAAGGTTTACCGCACCATCGAACTGTTGAAGGCGGCGCGCGAGGCCAAGGCCGCCGCCGAGCGCGATGCCGTGCGCTTGCGCGAGCAACTCGAACTGCGCGAGGAGGAAATGGAGTCCTTGCGCCGCGACATGATCAGCCTGCGCAAAGAGCGCGAAGAGGTCCGCGCCCGCGTCGAGAAGATGCTGCACCAAATTGATGAATTGACGGCCGAGGAATCCGGGGCATAATGGTTTTCGAGTTCCCAGTTCTCAGTGTCGAGTTTCGTGCGTTGCGGGATCCTGTCTTTCCCTCGCAGCTTACAACTCGCAACTCTGCGGAGGAACAGGTTGAATCCCCCTAACGGTACTGTGAACAGCGTCCGCGTGGAGATCTACGATCAGGCTTACAACCTGCGCGGCACTGATCCTGACTACATTTTCAAGCTCGCCGAGTACGTGGACGGCAAGATGCGCGCCGTCGCCGAGCAAACCTCCACCGTGGAGTCGCAGCGGTTGGCCGTCCTCGCTGCCCTCAACATCGCCGACGAGTTCCACGTCCTCAAGCGCAAGTACGACACCATCGCCAAGGAAATGAACCAACGCACCAGTTCCCTGGCAAGCGCCCTGGACGAGGTCCTGCAGGACACCCGCCGCGCCGGGTAACATTAGCCACAGAGGACAAAGAGAGAGAACCGTATCCGATCTTCGATAGTCCGTTGGTGATTTTCAGAGCCATTGGCCCTTAGCCTTTCCAGATCGGCGTCTCCAAAGGCCAACGGCTAACGGCCGAAATCGGCAATCGACAAAATGCCTGTTTTGGCCTCCTCTGTGCACTCTGTGGCTGATTCACTGCAAGCCGTATGCCAACTATTTGCGTCCAGCTACTTGCCATTTCTGCGGTCTTTCCCCTAGCATCAAGTTCTGTAAGCCGGCCTGCAAAGTTGGTGCTGGTGGTAACCGGATTTTGAACCAACACCTCAATGAACGGGAGCCCGACTCGGCTTCTGATCCGGTGTGCAACGTTCCGCCATGCGGAAATGCCTAAAGGATTGCGGCGGGTTCCCACCTTGCTGAGCAAGGTTCATTGACGGCCCACCACACGGCCCCGCGGGTCGGCTTCTCTTTCGCCTTAATCCAGTCCGGCTTCGCCCACTGCTTTTCCCTTCCCATCCCGTGTCCCTGATAAACTGATTGTTGATTCCGGCACGCGGCCCGGAACATCCAATCATCAGTGTTTCCCCGACTGTTTCATCTCGGCAGTTTCAACCTTCCTACCTACGGCGTCCTCGTGGCTACCGGGGTGATCGTCGGCCTCTACATCGCCGCGCGCCTCTCCGAGCGCCAGGGCCTTGATCCCGAGAAGGCTTGGAACCTCGGTATCATGGTGGTGCTGGGCGCCATTGTCGGCGCCAAGGTGCTGCTGATCATCAATGACTTCCCGTACTACGCCGAGCACCCCGGAGAAATCTTCAGCCTGACCCTGTTGCAGGCGGGTGGAGTCTTTTACGGCGGCGTGCTGACCGCACTGGCACTGTCAGTCTGGTACATGCGCAAGAACCACATGCCCTGGTTGCGCACCGCCGACGCCTTTGCGCCCGGCCTCGCCCTAGGACACGCGATCGGACGCCTGGGATGCTTCGCCGCCGGCTGCTGCTACGGCAAGCCCACCGAACACTGGTGGGGCGTGACCTTCAAGAACCCGCTGGCCCAGGCCTGGGTGGGAACGCCGCTCAACGTGCCGCTCCAGCCCACTCAACTCTTCGAATCCGCCGTGGAGTTGATCAACTTCTTCATCCTCTACTGGCTCATCCAGCGTAAGAAATTCGAAGGCCAGGTAATCGGGTCCTACCTGTTCCTCTACGGCGTGGCGCGCTACTTTCTGGAATTCATCCGCGACGATCCTGATCGCGGTTCCGTCTTCGGCGGCGCCATGACCGGCACGCAGCTAATCTCCATCTTCCTGGTCATCGCCGGCGGCATCCTCTGGTTTCGCCGCGTGCGGCTGCAGCGGACCGCCAGCGTTGCCCGCGCTGCCAGGTAAGGCCACCGCCAAGGATTATCGCGGAGTCACACGGATCAGATGAGTTGATTGCCGATCTGCGTCCATCCGTGTTAATCCGTGGTTTATCTTTGTCGATGACTCAGCAATTCCAAGTCGCGGCCGAGCATTTAGGCAAGCGTCTCGACCAATTCCTCGTCTCGTGCCTCCCTGATCTCAGTCGCGCCCGCGTCCAGGAACTGATCGCGCAGGAAAAAGTGCTGGTGGACGGCAAGGCCGCGAAGCCCTCTCTTCGCCTCCGCGGAGCGGAAGCGATCGAAGTCCTTGCGGCAGCCAAGCGTCCTCCATTGCGTGCGACGGCGGAAGAGATTCCGCTGGACATCGTTTACGAAGACGACGACTTGGCGGTGGTGAACAAACCTGCGGGCATGATGGTCCATGCGGGGGCCGGCTCGACCGAGGATGCGCGCAATCGCGGCACCCTGGTCAACGCCCTGCTGCACCGCTTCGGCGCGCTGTCGGGTGTTGGCGGCGAGCTTCGCCCTGGAATTGTGCATCGCCTCGACCGCAATACCAGCGGCCTGATCGTCATCGCCAAGCACGACCGAGCGCATCGCAAGCTCGGCGAGCAGTTTGCGCGCCGCGAAGTCCACAAGAGCTACATCGCGCTGGTGCACGGCTGGCTGCAGCAAGACCAAGGGACCATTCAATCCGCGATCAGCCGCGACCGCCTGCGCCGCACGCGTATGACCACGCGCCGAGCCGGCGGGCGCGAAGCGATGTCGCACTACAGAGTCCGGCAGCGAATCGACTCGCCCTACGGCAAGTTCGCCTTGTTAGAAGTGAAGATCGAAACCGGCCGCACACACCAGATTCGCGTGCACCTGTCATCGCTCGGACATCCTGTGGTCGGCGACACGCTGTACGGCGCGCCCCGCGAAATCCAGCCGCGAGCCAAAACCAAACAGGTCTTCCCTGCGCTCGCTCTCCCAAGAAACTTTTTGCATGCTGCGGCCATCGAATTCAAGCAGCCTCTCACCGGTAAGCGACTCGTCCTGGAGCGGCCGTTGCCGCCCGAACTGGAGGATTTCCTGCGTGTACTAAGGCGTTAGCCGCGCGCCAGGGGGAGCGAGTTCCAGCTATAATGAAATTTCTCATGAAATGCGCCTTCCTGACCGGCATTTTAGTCCTGCTGCTGACAGCAGGCGCGGTCGCACAGCAGCAGAATCCGCCTGCGTCGGATCAGGATTTACCCTCGGCGCCGTCGGCCAGCATCGCGCCCGCGCCGCCTGCGCCGCAACCCAAGGCGGAAGTTCCGAAAGCCGCGGAGCCAGTTGCGAAGAGTGCGCCTGTTTTGGAAGATTTGCCGGGCAGCAAGAAACCTTCACCGCCGCCGGCGGTGGCTGCGCCGCCAGTAGAGGAATCCGCCAAGACCGGCGCATCGCAGCCCACGACGCAGCAGGCGAAGGAAACCAAGCCAAACAAAGAGGACCTGACACTGGATGATCGCGGCGTTCCGCTGGAGACCATCCGCAAGCGCGTGGACGAGGTCAACGTCGTCTTCACCGTCACCGACAAGCACGGACACTTCGTCAAGAACCTGAGCAAGAGCGATTTCCGGGTGCTGGATGACAACAAGCCGGCAGCGTCCATCGTCAGCTTCAGTAGCCAGACCAACCTGCCATTGCGCGTCGGGCTGCTGGTTGACGCCAGCAACTCGGTACGCGACCGCTTCCGCTTCGAGCAGGAATCGGCGATCGAGTTCCTGAATTCCATCGTTCGTCCGAAGTCGGATCGCGCCTTCGTCATTGGCTTCGACACCACACCGGAAGTCACGCAGGACTTCACCGACAGCCCCGAAATGCTGTCGCGCGGCGTGCGCATGCTGCGTCCGGGCGGCGGAACGGCGATGTACGACGCGGTTTATTACGCCAGCCGCGACAAACTGATGAAGGCGCCAACGACCGGTCCGGCGCGCCGGGCGATCATCCTGCTCAGCGACGGCGACGACAACCAGAGCCGGGTCACGCGCGAGGAAGCCATCGAGATGGCGCAGCGCGCGGAGGTTATCATTTACACCATCAGCACCAACATCAGCGGCACCAAACTGCGCGGCGACAAAGTGTTGGAGCGGCTGGCGGACGCGACCGGCGGAAGAGCCTTCTTCCCGTTCAAGATCCAGGATGTGGCCAATGCGTTCGCGGAAATCCAGGACGAGCTGCGCAGCCAGTATCTGCTGGCGTATAAACCTGCGGATTTGAAGCCTGATGGGCGCTATCGCTCGATTGATATCATGGCAGAAAACCACAAGAGCCTGAGGGTCAGGGCGCGTAAAGGCTACTTCGCTCCAACCCAGTGACAAATTTTGTCAATCGAGTACCCCCCTCTCCACCAGCTATGTGGAATCAACAACATACGTACGGTATACCGTGGAACCGGCACGGTAACCGTGGCGTGCCGGACTGTGGGGTGGAGCCCTGCGGAGAGTGGGAAATCTCGCCTCTGGATGCATCCCTTTCACGGGCCGATGGAAATCTGTTTAGCTTGAAATCCGCAATTCCCACCTTTCGAAAAACCGCGAAAGGTGGGCCACCCCACATCTTGCTCACTGCTTGAAGGGGTGCGTGCGCCACCCGCCCTGGAGGTCAAAGACATCGTCGGTCTGGACGCTTCCCGCCGAGGTGGTTTCGTGCACGCGCCGGCCATAGGCATCGTAGACAGAGGCTGCGGTCGCGCCATTGTCCACCGAAATGACCCGGTTCTCCGCGTCGTAGGTGTAGGTGTGGAACGTGTCGTTGGTCATGTTTCCGGCAGCATCGTATAGCGGATGCAAATCTGTTTCTCCTGAAATCAGCTATTCCGGGGGCGGAATCTGGGAAGTACGAACAGAAATCCCCACCCTGTCATCGCCCCTTCGCTCCGTTTCGGGTGCAGACTCCCCATCGGGCGAGACAAGGATGGGGCAACCTCAAGAGTGGTTACGCAGGAAAGGGTGGGCCAGCCCCCTCCGGGGCCGGACTGCGAAGGGTAACTTCCGAGTTTTGCTTTGTCTCAAAAAGGGACTTTTCCCGAGTTGAGACCGGCGAGGCGTCGGAGCGTCTCAAATTCTGATCCCGCGCCTCCTTTCCCAGCCGCGCCCCCCACCCGCGAACCCCACAAAAAAAGATAAGTTGATGTAAACAAACCAGGCGAAAGCACTTCCCGATTTAAGACAAAAATCCCGAAATTGGAACCGCGATTGCTTCGGCAATGTCGCAACTCCGAAATATTGGTTAGGAGTGGTTGGATCGCCTCGCTTCTGCGCCGCCGGTACAGCGCTGTCGCGGAGCACGAAAACCAGAACTTTAGGACTAACAACTAGATAGGAGAGACAGCATGAAGAAGACATTTGGGCTAGCTATTTTGTTGCTGTTCACAGCAAGCGCTGCATTCGCGGGCACCGCGACGGGCAACATGAATGTGACTGCGACGGTTACTGCAGATTGCGTCGTCAACTCGGCGGCTGACATGGCCTTCGGTAACCTGGGCATCCCGTTTACCATCAACAGCGTAGATGCAACAACGAGCGCCGCCATCAATTACACGTGCACTAACAGCGGAGTGGCGCCGAAAATCCGCCTCGACCAGGGATTGAATCCCGGCGTGGGTTCGACAGACGCAGCTCCTGTTAGGCGCATGATATCGGGCGGGAATTACATCAGCTACGCGCTCTTTACGGACGCAGCGCATTCCACGCCTTGGATCAACTCCGCAGGGGGGGGCGTCGCGGGGACGGCAGATGGCGCTGCGCATACTGTGACGGCCTATGGCGTAGCCACAGCCGCAAACGTGCCAGCAGGTGCCTACTCCGATCAAGTAGTGGTGTCAGTCGACTTCTAGTCGTTGACAATGGTGCGCGGGCGACTCGCAAGAGCCGCTCGCGATTTTTCAACAAACGAAGGGTATTCCCGTGGCAACTCGTAGCGGTGCATTTGCGCTTTTCTTATTCGGCGCTGCCGTGTTTGTGCAGGCTGGTTCGCTGGCGATTTCTCCTGTGCGAGTCGATTTGAGTGAGACGAAGCCAAATTCGATCGTGCAAGTCACCAACGCGGGGGACGATCCGATCACAGTGCAGGTACACGCGGCAAGCTGGAAGACGGAAGGCGCCGAGGACTCGTACCTCGACACCAATGATGTGGTTGCCAACCCTCCCGTGTTTACTCTCGCCGCAGGACAAAAGCAGATCATCCGCCTCGGGTTACGCAGCCGTGAACGAATCGAGATTGAACGCAGCTATCGCTTGATTCTGGAGGAAGTGCCGAAACCGCCAAAACCGGGGACCATTGGAACGGTTCTTCGAATCTCACTGCCGATATTCCAGGTTCCGCGCCGGCCGATCGCGCCGATTCTCATTTGGCAGGCGGGTTTCACCGATGACGGGGCGTTGAAGCTCAGCGTACAAAATGACGGCAGCGCGCACGATCGGATCAAGGAACTGGTGATTGAAGTGGGAACTGAGCGTATTCCATCGTCGCTCTCTGCCTATGTTCTTCCTGGCGGGCGGCGCGAATTTGTGATTCGTGACGAACGGCTGCGCGGCGCCGCACACATTGGCCTTGAGACCGTCACTGACGCGGGTAAGGGGCATGAAGAACTCACTCCCAAGCCCAATTAGAAAATCCGGTCTGGCGTTGAGGTTGTGCGTCTCCCTGGCGTTTTTTGCGACAACTTGTCAACCGGCATCGGCTGGCACTGCGCCGGAAACTGCAGCGAGTGCTGCACCCCACGCCACGCTGGAATCTGGCGCCGTGCCGGGACCCGGGCCATTGCCTGCATCTGGGCCTGTACCCAAGATGGCAGCTAAGGTAGGGGCTGAAGATAGCGCGTCGGACGCTGCCGCAGATCTGGAAACCGAAGAAGGCCCGCAATCAGCACATGTGGGACAACGCAAGAAACCCGAAGCTCGAAAGCAACCGCTTGCTCCGGGTGAAGTGGTAGTGGCGGTTGAGTTGAACGGTAATCCTGTAGACGATTTTGCCCAAGTATTTCGCGACGGAAAGGGACAGTACTTCGCCACTGCGGAGTTGTTTTCAGCGTCTCGGCTGCCGGTGCCGAAGGTTACGCCAACCCAGGTGCAGGAAATTCTGTATTACCCTTTGTCGGCAATCCCCGGGCTCACTTACCAATTCGACACAGCACAGCAGAAACTCGCGATTCTGGTGCCGCCCTCGAATCTTACGGCCACGCTTGTCGGCTTGGCTAGCGGTACGCGCGAGAAGGCCATGAACCCGGAGCCTGGATTTTTCCTGAATCACGATTTCCAGGTGTCTGGATCGAATGCCCAGTACAACGTTTCCGGCTTTGAAGAACTCGGATTTTTCAGCAAACTCGGTGTGCTTACCACCAAGTTTGTCGGACAAGACCTCACCCACTCGCCGACGGCAACCAGGTTGGATTCGCAGTTTGTTCGTGACTTTCCGGAGCGAATGGCAACGCTGACGATCGGAGATGGTTTCAGTGCATCGTCTCCGTGGGGACGGGTCGTCAACTACGCCGGAGTGCGTTGGGGCAGCAAGTTCGCGACCCAGCCGTCATTCATTCCTTTTGCGTTGCCCACGATAGCCGGTCAGGCGGCACAGCCATCGACCGTGGATCTGTATGTGAATAATGTCCGCACCAGCCATCAGAACGTGGATGCCGGACCGTTTGCGATCCATGATATTCCCACCATTACGCCACAAGGCGATGTGCGCATGGTGATAACGGATCTGACGGGGCGCCAGCAAGTGGTTTCCATGGCGTTTATCAGCACGCCGCAACTGCTGAAAAAAGGTGTCAGCGACTACAGTTACGAGGCGGGGACGCTGCGCACCGGTTTTGGCTTGAAGAGTTTCGGGTATCAGTCCTGGTTCGTGGAAGGCACTCATGCTCGAGGCTTGACGGATTCATTGACTGTGAACCTGCGCGGCGAGGTGCAAGCCCACGGGCAAACGTTTGGCGCAGGCTTCGAAAAAGGGTTACTACCGATCGGGTTGTTCGGTGTCGGAGCCGCTGTCAGCCGGAGCGACAACGGCGGCGGCGGACTCGTCTATGCGCACCTGCAGCACGCTACGCGCGCGTTCAGTTTCTCTGCCAGTGCACAGGCAACCACCAAGAACTTTCAACAGCTAGGCTTAGCCGTTGGTGAGCACGCGACCAGGTTTGTTGGCCAGGCACAGGTCAGCCGTGCCATTAGCCGGCGCGCGACCGTAGCAGTGGCCTATTTGCGGCAGGAGAAGCCCGGTTTGGCGGTTTATGATCGCGATGGGAAAAGTCTCTCGCACTTCAACAGCGTCAGTCCGGGCCTCACGATCGGCTTACCGCGCGGAACCTATTTTGTTTTGTCCGGATACTACGCGCCGGAACTGAAACAACGTGCTTCGGCGAGCATGTCGCTAATGATCCCCCTGGGAGGCCGCCGCACAGTCGTGGCCTCGACCGGTTATCAGGAAGGAAAGACCAGTCCATCGGTCGAGTACACGGAGCAGGCGCCGATGGCCACAGGATGGGGCCATCGCGTCCGCGCCAGCAGCAGTAATGATCTGCAGGCGCCAGAGGTGGACGCTGGCGCTACTTACCAGAGCAGGATCGGGACGTACCTGTTTGAGGCTGGCCAGCAGAAGGGAACGGGGACAAGCTGGCGCCTTGGCTACTCCGGCGGCACCGTGCTGCTACACCGGCGACTGGAGCTGACGCGATCACTCACGGACGGTTTCGCCGTGGTAGATGCCTCCGGCACGCCGGGAATAAGAGTGCTGGTGAACAACCAATACATCGGGACAACCGACCGCCACGGACTGGCCATCGTGCCCAACTTGCCCGCGTACAACAACAACGTGATTGCCCTGGACGACAAGGACTTGTCGCTGGACCTTGACGTCGATTTATCCCAGAAAACGGTTGTTCCCATGCCGCGCAGCGGCCTGTTCATTAACTTCGAGGCCAAGCCGAACCGGGGAGCGGTGCTGAAGCTGGTGACGGAAGACGGCTCCTACCCGCCGGTTGGAGCGGTGGCGACCATCAACGGTGGACAGACGGCTTACGAGGTGGTTTTACGGGGTGATCTGTTTGTCCCAGAGATTTCGTTTCCGGCCAGGGTTCGTGTGCATTGGGACGACACGACCTGCCAGGCGACGGTGCCGGCGCCAGAAAACGCGGGTGAATTATTGCCGCGGATCGGGCCGATTACCTGTCGAAAGCTGCGATGAGCAAGGCTGTCAAACTTTTCGTGCTGCTGGTGTGCTTGCTGCTGAGCGGAGCGGCGTATGCAGCTCCTCCAAATTGCACGATTGCGGCGACTGACATCGCATTTGACAGCTACAACACCAGTTCGTCCACCGCTCAGATAGGAACGATTAACATTACGTGCAATCGCCCCTATACTGGTCTACCCGTGACGATCACTCCGGATACCGGGCGCAATATGAGCTCGAGCGGGAACACCCTGGCGTATAACGTCTACACGAATGCCAGCCACACCATAGTCTGGGGCGACGGTTCTAACGGTACCGTCACTCCGACCGTTGATGTCACCACAGCTTGCGGGCCAGATTATTGCGCGACGCTGACCGTTTACGGTCTAATTCCAGCTGGGCAGGTAGTGCCAACGGGCAGCTATTCAGGGACTCCGCTCACGGCAACGGTTTCCTACCAAGGAAACCGCCAAGCCTTAACCACCTTCTCTGCGAGTGCGACGGTGACCGGGAGTTGCACCATTTCGGCTGTCTCAACCATGAACTTCGGCAGCTTGGGCCTGTCGTTCATGACTACCGATAAGACTGGGGTCAGCGCCAATATTGATTACACGTGCAGCGCCGGGATGGGCGTCATTCTCACGCTCGGCCAGGGGTCGAATCCGGCGGCCGGATCGTCGGACGCGGCGCCTCTGCGTCAAATGAGCCTGGGTGCGACCTCGAATTACATTAAGTACAACCTGTATACGGACAATACCTACAGCACCGTTTGGGGCAACACGGCGGCAACCGGTGTACAGACCACGGGCACCGGATCAGGGCAAACGGCCCTCGTGTACGGCACAGCGCTCCACGCGACGGTCCCGGCCGGCAACTACAGCGATATTGTCGTAGTGACGATCACCTTCTAAAGCCGAACTCAGCGCGAAGCCGTCAGGTGGATGGGCGCGATTCCGGTTACAGTCAGCATTACAGGAGCACCGTAGCGGCAGCGTCCTACTTCAACGGAGTGACCCGGCGCGACTTCAAGACCATTTACCACGGCCAGCGAGCTCGCGCTTACCGTCAAAACAAATTCCGACGAATTCGGATCGTTGGTATTGCCCATCAATTGGATTTGCCCCGGCTCAGTTACCACCGTCGCAGCCATGCTGTCGTACACGGGCTTTTGGCCGTTCAGTTGGAGCGATATATGTGGCAAGACGACGCAGGTGACCTGCAACTGTGCGCGGCGCTGCCCGGCAGCCCAGGCTGCACAACAACCAAGCACGAGGATCATGGCTATCGCGACTAGGTCCCTAGCAGGTGCCTTGCAATGGCCCAATTTCACCCTCCCCGCCGGTTGTTGACTTACTCAGATGAATATTCCCGTACCGCCGCACCCTTTACGCGCGTGAGTTCCTCACGATCGAAACACTGCTAGTATCAGCGCTATTTCGCTGATGAGAGTCCCACCAGAACCAAGTTAATGCAGGACACCTGCCAAACCGGGAAGCGCTCCCGATTTGAACCGCTACATTCCTGATCGGCAAGAATCGATGGGATGATCCGATTTCGTTCGGAGGACCTCTCTGCAGCTCCAAGGCGGTGTCGAAGCGACACTTAGCACTTGTTGCCGTCCCTTATGGCATGGAGGGAGATCTGCGCGCGACACTTGAGGAGAATTCGGCGGAAGCATGTTCGATCTCACCCGGGACGGAGCTTCCGCCATCCGATAAGTGGAAATCCATTTCACCTTTCGGACATGCACATTCCCACGAAAACGCCCAAATCCCCATGCGGACGCGCAGAGTGCTGTCTCACTTACCGACGATATCTGACCTAGGGTTGGCCGCCGGAGCGGTCGCGGGAGGAAGGGGCATAATAGCCGGCGCGGGCCTGGATTTTGTATTCGCCCTTGGCCTTCACTTCCACCTTGCGATAAGAGCCGTCGCGCTTGTTGTTGATGGGCGTGTAACCGATGCTGTACTGGCTGCGGAGCTCGTTGGCGACCTCGTCGAAGGCCTGCTTCAGCTTGTCCCGCTTGTTGCCGACCTCGATCATGCGGCCGCCGGTATCCTGGCAAAGTTTCTTCATCTCGCGATCACCGGAGTAGCCCCAGCCGCCGTAGAAGCCGCGGTCGGCAATGAGCAGCACGTACACCATGGAGTCGGACTTCTGCGCCGCCTCGATGGCGTCGCGGATTCTCATCTGGCTGCCCTGGTCTTCGCCGTCGGTGAGAATGATCATGGCCTTGCGGCCAACCTCATGCGCCAGCTTTTCGTTGGAAGCAAGATAGATGGCGTCGTACAGCAGGGTGCCTTTGGGATTGCTGCAGGGGATCGGGCCACCGCCCAGGCCGGGAACTCCACCGCAACCACTGCCGCCGTTGATGCGGGCACGATTCATGCCGGCGCGGAGATAATGGGCATCGTTGGTGAAATCCTGGAGCAAGTCCACGGTGACGTCGAAGCCGATGACGAAGGCCAAGTCCTTGTCGCGCAAGACCTCGCGCAAGAAGGCGGCGCCGACTTCCTTCTCCATGGGCAGCACGCGCTCCTGGCTGACGCTGCTGTCAATCAGAATGCCCAGGGTGAGGGGCTGGTTGGATTCGGCAGAGAAATACTTGATGGTCTGCGGCTTGCCGTCTTCGAAGATCTGAAAAGAGTCTTTGAGGAGGTTGGGGACGAGCAGGCCATGCTTGTCCTTGACGTTGAAGTAGACGTTGACGACGTTGACATCAACTTTAAATGTCTGGATGTCGTCGGCGTCGCCTTGGCGGGGAGGAGCTTGCTGGGCCCGCGCGGCAACCGAGACGCCGAGCAGCAGGACGAGCAGAGCGGCTGTGAATGTTTTCGGGAACAGATGGGACATATACTTCTTCCGAGCCGATTGAGCCCGCTTGGAGTTATTCTAAATCAGAGCTCCCTATAATGTTTAGAGCGGCGGCGGGGGAGAAGGTTGCTGTGCGCTACTGGAAAAAAGAGATGATCACAGACGGTAAAGGTCGCAATAAAACTCCGGGACGGCTGACACTGGCGCTGAGTTTGGCACTGGCGGCGAGCCTGGTCATGGCGCAGCAACAGCCCAGCAACCCGCCGGCGGGGCAGCCGAGCATTCCGGACGCGCCCTCGGCAAGCCGTCCGGCGGAGAAATTCCCCACTGCCAACGAGACCATCACGGCGCCGCCTCCGGCGGAGATCACGACCGCGCCGCCGGGAAGCGTGCCACCCGCGGGCGGCGGGCGCGACGAGTTGTTCAAGCTGGTCACGAATGTGAATTTCGTGGTCGTGCCGGTGACTGTGAAGGACGGCAGCGGCCACCTGGTGGAGGGCCTGTCACAGCAGGATTTCCGGGTACTGGAGGATGGGCAAGAGCAGAAAATGACCTTCTTCACCAGCGATCCGTTTCCGCTGACGGCGGCGGTGGTGATCGATCTGGGCATACCCGAGGTCGATTTCCGCAAGGTGCGCGACACGCTGCCGGCGCTGGTGGGAGCGTTCGGGCAGTTCGACGAGGTGGGGCTGTACACCTTCGGGACCACGGTGCAGAAGGTGCAGGAGTTCACCGCCACCAACAACAAGCTGAGCCAGGCGATGGACCGGATTCGCAAGAAGTCCACGGCCCGCAGCGGGGGAGCGCCGGTGGTGGGGGGGCCGTTCGGCTCTCCGGCGGGGACGGTCAACGGCCGGAACATCGATCCCGGAGTCAACCCGACTCCCAGCTATACGGGGGAACGGGAAGCCAAGGTGCTGAACGACGCCGTGCTCCAAGCGGCGCTGGACTTGTCGCGCGGCAACCCGACACGCCGCAAAGTGATTTTCGTAGTCAGCGACGGAACGGAGTACCGCTCCTCGGCGAGCTACGGCGCGGTGTTGAAGGTACTGCTGACCAACCAGATCTCGGTGTACGCGGTGGGCGTGGGCGGAGCCGCGATCCCGGGTTACGGACAGGCGCAGAAGATCCATCTCCCCAAGACGGGGTACGGAGATATCCTGCCGAGATACGCGGTGGCGACCGGGGGCGAGGTGTTCAACCAGTTCAGTTCGTCGGCGATCGAGCAGGCCTACAGCCGGTTGACGGAAGAAGCCCGCAACCAATACACCATCGGCTACACGACACGGGCTACGCCCTCAAGTCAGTACCGCGACATCGAGGTCAGGGTTCTTCGTCCGGGGTTGAAGGTAACGGCGAAGCAGGGATATTATCCGCTGCCACCGCCGCGGGCGACGCCTTGAGCGTTGCACCACGCTACTGCTGTGATATAAACAGTGCTCTTCCGCTGTGGACAGGGAACTTCGGCGCGTCGCAAAGCGTCAGGGCCGCGATGCGTTCGATGCGAGGGCCGTCTTGAGTTTCATCAATTTTGCAGCGCGCGAGATCAACTGCAAGATCGTCTATTACGGCGCCGGTTTGGGCGGCAAGACCACCAACCTGCAATACATCTTCGACAAGACCAGCGAAAAACAAAAGGGGAAGATGATTTCACTGGCAACGGAATCCGACCGCACCCTGTTCTTCGACTTCCTGCCGCTGGACCTGGGCACAGTGCGCGGGTTCAAGACGCGCTTCCACCTCTACACTGTGCCGGGACAGGTGTTCTACGACGCCAGCCGCAAATTGATCCTGCGGGGCGTGGACGGAGTGGTATTCGTGGCCGATTCGCAGGAAGAGCGCTTGGACGCCAACGTCGAGGCGCTGGAAAACCTCCAGGAAAACATGCAAGAGCACGGGTACGACTTCACGAAAATCCCGTACGTTCTGCAGTTGAACAAGCGCGATCTGCCCAACGCGCTACCCGTGGACCAGCTTAGAAAACAGTTGGCGAAGCGATCCGAGCCGGTGTTTGAGGCGATCGCGTTCCAGGGCGTGGGCGTGTTCGACACCCTGAAGGAAGTGGCGAAGCAAGTGCTGATCGAGCTGAAGAAGGGGTAGAGGGTTTCAGTTTCAGTTTCAGAAAAGGCTTTCGTTTTATCTAAATTTTTTCTCTATTTTTCGTCTTACCTGCAAGGATGTGTCGAACCCCCAGCTACAAACTACGACCTACCGACTATTGGTTGAGATGAAATGTCTTCAGCATGTGCTCGTAGGTGGGGCGCAGGCGGGGGAAGTCCTTTTCCGGGGCAACAAACACCAGCGAGATGGCAGCGCCGTTGCCGTAGGGCAGGGTCACCAGCCAGTCGTGCTCCGGCAGTGGCTGGCCATCAGGGCCGGGAAGAGGCGATTGCCCGAGCAGGTCAACCGATTTTCCGGCGACGCCGTTGACGCGGATGTTCTGCAGTTTCCCCGCCTGGCGCAGGCCGGGATTCTGCTGCTGCAGGGTGGCGATCAACCGCAGGGTGGCATCATTCAGGTCGTTGGCGTTCTGCGGCTGGAACGGCCCGACGACCGCGCCGTAGGCAATTCCGTTTTGCGAGACGCCAGCCTGGGGCGCGATAGTGACCCCGCCGGACTGCTGGTCCTGCATGACCTGCCAATTGCTGGGATGCTCGATCGAGAATGCACCCTGGAATTGCTGGAAGCTGGAGCTGGGCATGACATCCGATGAGTTGGCGGATTCGCTGGCGCCGGACGGTCCGGTCGGAACGCCGTCGGGATCGCTGACGTTGTGGGTCTGGCCGCTCTGCGCCATCTGCTGGATCTGCTGCGCGCTGTAAGCGCGGATGCTGCGCGCTTCCTGGCGGGCTTGAACGAACTGCGGAGTGTCGTCGTGATACTGGCGCGACGGCCAACTCCTGATTTCGCTCTGCACCGCCTGCACGCGGTTGCCGGGATCGGGGTGGTCGCTCAAAAACTGCGGCCCGCTGCCAGCACCGCCACTCCGCTGTTCCAGCTTCTGGAAGAACTGCGCCAGCCGGAGCGGGTTGTACCCGGCCTTCCACATGATGATGGCGCCGACAGCGTCAGCCTGGGCTTCGTCAGCACGCGAGTACTTCATGCTGATGACGCCGGCGCCGAGTTGGGCACCGAGGTTGGCAAGCGCTCCCGCGGCGCCGCCCAGAACGGCGCCGAGAAGGCCGCCGAGAATCTGTCCGGCAGCCTGCGTCGTTCCCTGCTTCCGCATGCCCTTGATGGAGTGCTGCATGTAGACGTGCGACATCTCGTGGGCGAGAACGCCGGCGAGTTCGGCCTCATTGTCGGCGGCGAGGACGGTGCCGAGGTTGACGAAAACGGGCCCGCCGGGCAAGGCAAAGGCGTTGATATCGCTTTGCTGTACGACGTGGAACTGATAGGGCCAGTTATATTCCTCGGGAATGACACGCTGGAGCTTGTGACCGAGCGACCGCACGTAGAGCGTGACCGGGCTGGAGTCGGGCAGGATGGGCATTTGCTTGTAGACCTCGGCGACCGCTTTCTGGCCGAGTTGGATCTGCTGATCCCGAGGCGCAGCCAGGCCGGGGTCGGGCAGACTGGGCTCGGCGCTCACCCCCGCCAACATCCATGCTGGACATGCCAGCACGAAAACCAGCAGGACAGCGAGGGGGCGCGAAAACGGGGACAAATGTCTCACAATGCCTCCCGCCCGGCCGAGAGGCAGCGCCGGGCGAAAAAAGATCCTAAAAGAACTAACAGTTTAGATGCCGGTAAGTTGCGCGAGTTTGTAGAAAGTCCGCAGCGGCTTGGCGGCGCGTCCCGCACCCTGCCTGACATCCCGGGAAAAGGACAAAAAGAAATCTTGACAACCGCATTCCATTTACAGTAATTTCTGTATCGACAGAAACTAGAGAACGATGCCAACGCTCACCAAAGTCATGAAGCAGTACATTCTCCATTGGGGTGAAATGGGCACGCGCTGGGGAATCAACCGCACGGTGGCGCAGATTCACGCCCTGCTCTACCTGTCGCCGGCTCCGCTGACTGCCGAGGAAATCGCCGAGACCCTGAGCGTGGCGCGCTCCAATGTCAGCACCAGCGTGCGCGAACTGGAAGCCTGGGGACTGGTGCGCCCGGTGCACGTGCTGGGCGACCGGCGCGAGCACTACGAATCCATGAAAGACGTATGGGAAATGTTCCGGATCATTACCGAGCAACGGAAAAAGAAGGAGATCGATCCGACGATTGACGTGCTCCGGCAATGCATCGGCGAATTGGACCGGAACAACGAAGGGGACGCCTACACGCGGGCGCGGCTGCAGGAGATGTACGAGTTCTTCGAGGGGATGACGGGAGCCTACGACGAGGTAAGGCAGATTCCGGCTGGCGCGCTGCGCGGGATGCTGAAAACGCGCGGGAAGATCCGGAAACTGCTGCGCCTGAAGCCGTCGAAGTAAATTTTTTTGGGCGTTTAATTCTGGTTTGTCAGAACTATCTGACACAACGGGCAGGAGTGAGCAGCAAGGAGCGAACGATGAACCCTCATGTGGTTTCGCTGTGGGTTGCAGGGGCAGTACAGATGGCGATCATCCTGGCCAACGTTGTATTGCCCGCGAGGCTGCGGGTACGGTCGGGGATGGCGAGCGTGCCGCGCTTCCTGCGGCAGGTATTCATCGTCCATTGGGCCTACATCATCTTTGTGGTTTTCCTGTTCAGCCTGCTGTGCTTTCTCTTCCCTGCCGAACTGGCGGGCGGCAGCGCGCTGGGGCGGTTCTTGTCCGGCGCCATGGCGCTGTTCTGGTTGGCGCGCCTGTTGCTGCAACTGTTCTATTACGACCGGCAGACGCGGCGTGAGAACCGCGGCTTAGACCTGGCTTATCTGGCCGGATTGGTCGTGCTGATCGGGATTTTTGGCGTGGGCGCGACCGGGCATTTGGCGTGAAGGAGGGTGCGATGGACAGGAGTCTGGATTCCCGCTGGACCTTGATGTGGGTGAAGCTGGGCGCGCTCTGCTGGCTGCTACAGGCAGTTCTTTACTTCGCGGGGTACGCGCCGTTCGGTCCGATCGAGTTGTGGTTCCTGCTGGCGCCGCTGGTGGTGGTCCCGCTTGGCTTCGAGCTGCTGGACGGCGATGCGCGGGGAATGCGACCGCCGCTGGGCCGCGCGCTTCGTGTGATGCAGCCGGTGGCGGCGCTGATGGCTGCCGCCTCGTTTTGGTTCCCTGCCGGACGGTTGGCGGGCGCGCTCGGCTCGGGGTGGCTGTGGGTGGGGGCAGTTGCGGCCTTGATGGCGCTGGTTGACCTCGCCAATGGTGGATGGCGGTCGCTCGAACGTGTGGTGTTCGTGATGGCACGATTCGACCTGGCGCTTGCCGCCGGCTGGTTCCTCGCGTCGCGCATGGGATTGACACCGATGGGATTCCAGGAACCGATCGTTCTGCTGACCGGTATGCACTTTCATTATTCCGGATTCGCGACGGCGTTGATCGCAGGCGTTACGCTGCACCATTGGGGAGAGCGGAAAGGAACAAGGTACGGGATGGTGCGGTGGATGGTAGCGCTGATTGTGTTCATGCCTTACTTGCTGGCGGCCGGATTCGTGTTTTCGCCACTGTTGAAGCTGACATGCGCCTCGATTTTGGCGGCGACGCTGCTGGGGTTCGCGGCGCTGCAGATTTCCGCCGCCGCGAATTTCAGAAACGGGGTCGCGCGAGCCCTACTGAGGACCGCGTCCGGCCTGCTGGTCGCCGGCATGCTGCTGGCGGTCGTGTACGCCATCGGTGACTACACACAAAAATACTGGCTGATCATTCCATTCATGGCGCGCATCCACGGGCCGCTCAATGGACCAGGGTTCGTGCTGCTCAGCCTGGTTGGGTGGGTTGCCGAGAAGGCGTACCGGGCGCAACGCTTCCAGGAGTTGGTGCACGAAATTGATCGTAAGTCGGTTCGGATTTCGGCGGTGAGGAGGCTGTCGTCATGAGGACGACAGCCGTGATTCTGTATGACGGCGTCTGCGGGCTGTGCAACCGGTTGGTGAGCTTCGTGCTGCAGCATGACCGTTGTGGCGTGTTCCGGTTTGCGTCACTGCAAAGCCCGAGGGCGAGGGACTTGCTTGATCGACACGGGATCAGAACCGTACCAATGGCCACGGTTTATGTCGTCGCCGACTTCGCACTGCCCACGGAACACGTGTTAGCGAAATCCAGCGCCGCGCTGTACATATTTTCGCGGCTCGGCGGAGTATGGGGGCTCACCGGTGCGGCGCGCGTAGTGCCCGCGAGGGTGCGAGACTCGGTGTACGAGGCGATCGCGCGACGGCGCTACCGGATTTTTGGGAGGTACGATGCTTGCCCGCTGCCCGATGCGAGATATCGAAACAGGTTCATTGACAGCGGGGATTAGGGGGTACTGGAAATACTGAAGCCGCGAAAATGGCGGCGTTGGGCAGGCGGAACGGGTATATAATCGGCTCCTCTTTCAGCGGACATCAGCAGTGGTTTTCGGCAAACGGGGTTTGCCCGTTTCCGAACTGTAAGTCCCTGAAATCATCTTCCTTCGCTTGCGAGAAAAAGTTCATGGCCTTCCTAAAGGACCTACTCCTCAAATTTCAGCCGCGAGATACGGAGACGCCCCGTCTGGACCGCGGCTGGATCATCGCCAACCACAAACTGGTTTCGTTTCACGCCGCATTCCTGACCTCGCTGCTGAGCATTTCGACCAGCGTGGCCTCGCGCTTTGACGTGGTGCGGCAGATGTTCCTGAGCGCGGAGGTGCTGATCTCGGCCGCGATTTGGTACGCGGCGTGGCATACCAACATTGCCATCCACGAGATCGGGCATTACCTGGCGGCGGTGCGGACCAACAACCTGCGGCCCGAGCTGGCTGGACCGGCGCAGGAGAAGCTGGAGCAGGGCGGGCTGGGGCGCTGGATGTGGTACCTGGAGATGTTCGCCAAGATCCCATACGGGAAGTTTAAAGGCGTGCACAAGGAGGCGGGGAGCTTTCATCCCGCCGTGAAAACGCAAAACCTGGCGGTGTCGGCGGCGGGGCCGAAGGCCAGCCTGATGCTGTGCCAGTGGACGCTGCCGCCGGGATTCGTTCTGGTCGCGCTCGGACTGTGGGGCGGCGCTCCGCTGGCGGTGTACGCGGGGCGGTTGCTGTTCACCATCGGCGTGGTGGCGATGTTCGATTTTCTGATCGCGGACGCCGGCAAGTACAAGGCATACCGCGAACGCGAGCGCGAGGCGGCAGCGCGCGCGGCGGAAGTGCAAGTGGCGGCGCCGTCGGCGGCCGAAGGGCGTTCGGGCAAGCCGTCGGAGTTGCGGCGCAAGCTGCGGCTGCACCGGCTGCAGGAACTCGAGTTGGCCGACGGAACCATCGTGTTCGCACCGTGGGAGTTCAGAAACTCGATCATGGGCGGGCGGCACACGGAAGAAATGGGCGGCAACCTGAGCTTCCAGGAGTTCATGTTCCTACCGCTCACGGCGCGCGATTACATCGAGGCACAGCGCGTCACCAATATGCTGCAGAGCCGGGCGATCCAGATCATCCAGGACTCGGAAGGGCTGAATTTTGTGGGCATCGGACTTGAAGGCGGCATCGTCGCCTCCTACGCCAAGCAGGAAGGCGACATCCTTCCCGAAGAGCGGGCGCTGCGGGTGGCGGTGCGAGCCATCGAGGAATGCGGATTCGTGCCCGACCGCGACGTGGTGCTGGCCATCGACCCGGCGGCCAGCGAACTGAGCAACGCATATCGGGAGAAGACCGGCGAGAAGGATTCCGTCGGGCAATACCTGTTTTGGCGCGCGGAAGATCCCCGTGTGATGACCACCGACGAAATGGTGGAGTTGTACATCGCGTGGGTGAAGAAGTATCCGATCGTGTCGTTGGAGGATGCCTTCGCCGAGGACGATTACGAGGGCTGGAAGAAACTGATGAAGGCGCTGGACGCGGAGATCCTGATCATCGGCGACGACCTGGTCACGACCAAGGACTCGACCATCCGCCGCTGCGCCGAAGAGGGGTTGATCAACACGGCGCTGATCAAAGCCAATCAGATCGGCACCATGAGCGAAACCCTGCTGGCCACCCGGACGGCGAAAGACTTGGGATTAGCGCTGGTGGTCTCGCACCGATCCAAGTCGCCCAATGAGGTCATGGAGGCTGACATCGCTTTCGCGGTGGGCGCCCTGGGCCTGAAATGCGGGGGCGGGGCCAACACGGAACGGCTGGTTAAGTACGGCCGGATCGTGGAACTGATGGAGCTGGCGAAAAAAGGCGTGAAAGCCACGCGCAGGCTGGACCCGGATATGAGGATCGCCGATATTTTCGCGCACGAGGAACCGACCAACGCCGGCATACCCACGGTCGGAGTAACGGTGATGCTGGACAACGGCATGAAATTCTCGGCCGCCACGCCGCTGGGGACCTCGGCGGGAACGGATGAGGCGATTCACCTGGTGGACAGCATCATCGAGGCCAACCCGCTGACGAGGAAGTACCCGAATTATTTTGTCTATAAAGAAAGCGAGAAAACCTACCGCTTCGCGCCGAGCGTCAAGGCCGAGATGGTGGCCAAGGAAAACGCCGAACTGGCGGAGTTGTGGATGCGCGCCAAACGCTACGGCGGCAAAGGCTGCCTGAACGCGGTGGCGAACGTGATCGAGGTGGTGGCGCCGCGCTTCCTGGGACAGAAGATTTCCGCGCTGGGTACGCTGACCGACATCGATCGCGAACTGCTGCTGATGGAGCTGGACTTGGCGACCAAGCGCGGAAAGATCAACGGAAGCGCCTTGGCCGAAGACAGAATCCAGATCATGCAGAGGAAGGCGAACCTGGGCATGAACGCGGTGCTGTCATTGTCGCTGGCACTGGGGAGGCTGGTGGCGGCGCGTGACGGCAAAGAGTTGCCCGAGGTGCTGCGCGAGATGGAATCGACCATTGACCGCGATTATCTGTACGGGGTCAAGCAAGCGGCGGCGGTTAGGGAGCCGAACGGAGTGCGGGTCTAGGACAGTGTCAGAATTGGTGTAGCCGAGAGAGGAAACCCAGAGATCCCTCGACTCAGGTTTCCCGCGCACGGCCAGCCCAGCACGCCAAAAGCAGGCGTGCCGGGGACCCCGGTTACGAAAACGCGCGGGAGCCCTCCCTCGCTCGGGATGACATCGGCTGCAGAAAAGATGAAACGGATCGAAGGCCGGCGCTTTCCACCGTAGGACATGCAGCGACACCGATTGCGGAACTGCTCTGAACTGCTCTACACGTCGTCGGGCGAAGGCAGCGGCAGGCCCTCGGTCTGGCAGATTTTCTTGAGTTCGCCCACCGACCATTCGGCGCGGAAATTGTAGAACTCGTGATACGGCTGCTGGAGCAGTTCCAGCACGCGCGCCGATTGCGCGTCGCTCCACTCGGGCAGCGCGGCCCGGGCTTGATCCAGGCGCGGGGAGCTCAGTTTCAGCGTAATCAGGGAATGCACAACGCCAGGATGGAGCGCGAGCTGGTCGAGCCCTTCCTTGAGAATCTGCTTGCGCGCCCGCAGGACTTTTCTCTCGCCCACGTTGTGCAGTAGCTGCAGGTATTTTTCAAACAGCACCCACTCGTTGACCAGCAAAGCGATTTCCAAGGGCGTAAAGCTTTTCCAGAAGGCGACGGGATAACGCATGGCGAGAAAGCGGCCGAGCATGAAGGCACCGGCTTCGTAGCCGGAGATGTGTTCGCGCGCCAATTTGGCCAGCGCCGCCTTGAAGAAGCGGACTTTGCGGTCGAGGGTGAGCATTTCGAAGACGTTGCTCTGCCCGAGGTGATCGCCGATGTCGCTCTTCAGCACTTCGTCCATGTAGACGGTCTCGCGCTCATCGAACCAGCCGTTCACGAGCTGGCGGGCGTCGTCGGACTCGGCGCGGAGTTCGAAGTTGACCAGGCGCGTGACCTCGCTGAGGCTGGAGATTTTGTCCACCGTGAGGCCGCGGACCAACTGCTGGTAGTAGCGATAGGCGTAGGCGATGGCGGCGAATTCCTTTTCTACCTCGCTTCCCTGCTCGGCGATGCGCTCACCCTTCATGTAGCGCAGGAGGCGGGCGGGAGTGAACTTCGCCTTGCCCTGGTAGACGGTGTTGCGGCGGGAGGAAATGGTGATCCAGTCGCCTTCGCGAATTTCACTGCCGGACCAGTTCACCAAGCGGCCGTCGGGATGCAGCGTAACGCCATACTTTTCCAGGTTGAGGAGGGCAGGAATGCCAAGGCTCTGGCAAATGGTGACTACGTGCACGGCGGCGGAGGTCAGGCTGAGGACGGCGTCCACCTCGCGCATCACCACGGTGTCTGTTGGGACAAAGGTTTTCTTGCAGAGGCAGACCTTCTCTTCCTGCGTCTTGGCGCGCAAGGCAGCGTCGCCAGTGAAATACACGCGGGCCGAGACGGCGGAGCGAGGCAGGACGGCCACGCCGGAGGAGAAGGTGCTGAGCGTGCTGAAGTTTTCCTGATCGATGGTATCGCTGGTGAGCTGCTTGAGGTGGTAAGGACGGACCAGTTCGGTGACGCGCTTGCGCGAGATGGCGCCGGATTTGTGCATGTCAATCACGGAGATAAGCGCCGCCCCGCCCGCCATGCCGGTTTCATTCAGTTGCAGCAGCGCGAACCACTGGTAGCGGCGGGTGGCCTCGACGGCGAACTCGATGGTGACCGGCGACTCCAGTTCGCGCTCCAACTCCGGCAGATGCGGCAGAAAATGATAGACGGCGGGAAACGTGTGCTGCACTGCCTGCTTGTCTTCGAAGGTAGTGGTTTTGAACTCCGCCGTACCGGTCATCATTTCTTCGCCGAAGATGTTGCGGGCGGTCTGCAGTTCCACTCCTACCCCGGTGCGGGTGTTGCGGCTGGACAAGACGCCGGCGTAGGCGCTCTCGTGGCGCACCGTACACACCATCTTCTGCAGGATGAGGCTGGGAAAATGTTCCGTGCCGCGGCCGAGCGCCGCCACCAAGTCATGGTTTTCTTCAAAATCCTTGTACGCTTGCCGGGCGAAGAAGACGGCCTGGCAATAGGGATCCTCGATGAGACGGCGGTCTTTTTTCCGGATGCGATCGGATAGCTGATCAATGAGGCGCACGACTTGATCCGGCGGGAGATCGGGCCTGACGGCGTTGACCAGCGCCGGGTCTTGAAGGAGGCAGTCGCACAGGTTGCGCAGCGTGTTGAGGAACATTTTGCGCGCGCCGGTGGGGCCGTACATCTTCTCCAGGCACGGCAAGGCACGCTCAGTGATGCCAACGTTGAGGAAGGTGTCCATCACGCCCGGGATGTAGTGCGGGGTGGCGCAGCGGATGGCAAAGACCAGGGGGTCGCCGGAACCGAGCGACTCCATGGTGAGGATTTCCAGTTGGGCGATGGCGTCGGCGAGGTGGCGCTCGATGTCGGCAAAGCCTTCGGTGTAGGCGTCGGCGGTGACGACGACGAAATCGGGGACCGGATAGCCCTGCCGCGCCAGCTTCAACAGGATGAACCCTTTTTGACTGATATCCCGCTCGCAGTGCGGCTCGGCGCTGGTGCAAGGGACGACCCAGGGGGTCTCGGCGGGTGGGGGCTGTTCGGCGGGCGCGGTCAGCCACGGGTACTTTTGCAGAGCGGCGTTGAGCCCGGCGGCGGCCTGCGAGTACCCGCGGCGGGCGTTCACGATGAGCGCCAGGTGGGCTCGCGCCTGCTCAAAATCATCCTGACAAAGGAGCGGGATATCAATCTCGCTGGCCACGATGCTGCCGGTGGCGCCGTCTTCCAAGTCGAACTCGACCACCGGGGGGCAGTATCCCGGACGGGTGGCGACCTCGGTTACGGAATGCCGCTCCTTGCGAAAGCGCCGGCTGTGCTGATTGAAGTAGTTGCCGCGCACGCGGAAGTCGCGGATCTCCCTCGCCGGCAGTGGTTCCATACCGCGGATTCTAACTGCTGAGCGGCAATTGATCTATGACCGATCTCACCGGTCGGAAAAATCAGCAGCCGCTTGCACCAGCGTTCCTATAACTCTGGGCACTGGGTCAGTTGCCGGTCAGGCGACCCTTATCGGTTGTATGATTCGGAAGCGGTGCGAATCAGCTGGATTAAGCGAACGATTGTTCTACTGCCATCGTCGATCTTGGGAAAGCTGTACTCACAGGGAACGCAAATATCTCCCTTCCCATCTTCCCACGGGTACTCGCTGTTGTCTTTGCGAAGATCATTGTCATCGCATGCTGGTGCCAGCACCTCAATCTCATGAGCAAGACGCCGTATCTCCGAGATTTCCCATCGGGTTAACACGTTGTTGTCGTGGATCACCGCATAAAAATGACGCGCAATGATGGGAAGGATGCGCGCCACGTAGGCGTGACTCTTCCGTACTCTATCGTGCCCATTCGCTAGAGTTAGATGGGCCTTGCATGCTTTTTCCGCTGCCATCTGAAGGAAGTGAAGGCGATGGCACTTCTCGGCGTTCGCACGAGCAAGCGCCTCGCGGGCCCGAAGGTCGGACAGCGCCTGTCTCGCGTAACTTCTCGCCCAGTTTTCGTTTGTCGCCTGCACAATCGTTCGCTCTTCAACGGGCTTGCAGCTCTCTGCCAATCGTCCACCTATGATTTCCAAAACCAAGCTTGCCGGCTCGCATGGCTTCGTACTCAGTTGGCGATATCTCGATGACAATCGACGGGTACTCGATGCCGTGGGCTGGATCGGCAGTAAACGCGACCGGTTCGATCCCGCGTTCGATCGTTCCTTCGACCACCTCCAAGAGCTTGATTGGATCCTCCGGATTCTGATCGTCAACTGGTTCTATGAGATGGATGCGCTTGAGATTTGGCTCAACTCCAAAATGCGCCTTTGCCAGACTCTCCGCCGTTTCCAATTTGCTCTTCTTCATGATTCCTCCAAGCCCCCGCCAATTATTAGATCACATCTGGCTCGGCTCACATCCGGAAGCGGAACCCGCGCCGAAAAGTGCCGAAGCGAAAAGTGCCGCAGCGGGGCGGCAGCTTCTGGACGACCATCATTTGTCAGAGGCTTTGGGATTGGCGGTAGCGGCGGTGAGCGGCGGTGGACAAGCCGATCATGCTGCGGCAAGCATCATCGCGCACGGGAGCCGCGTCCACTTGGCCGGGCAGACGCGGGCAGAGAAATGCCGTGTCGGGCACGATAACTCCCAGGCATTCACCGAGCTGCTGGAAGTGTTCCAGCCACGCAGGGGAGGTGTCGCGTGCGAGGGCATCGGCGGAGATTCCCTGCAACAGGCGGTAGTAAACATTCTGCACCTTCCACAAGTCCACCTCGAAGGGCAGGACGCGGGCCAGGGAAACGACGGCGGCCACCGTCTCCAGCAGATCGCGATCGGCGGGCTTCAGCGCCCACTGGTCCACGAGCGCGTTCAGGCGTTCGCGCAAGGCGAACTGCAGCGCCGGGACATCGAGCTGGACGTTATCGCGCGAAGCGGTCTCGACGAGAGTGCGGATGCGCTCCAGGTCGACATCGCGATCGGTCAGGGCGCGCCGCACCGCGCGGTCCAGCACGAAGTCGCTGGTCACCCGCAGGATGCCGGGTAGCGGCATGTGCAGTTCCGAAAGGAAGCACATCAACTGGGCATGCTGGTCGTAAACCTGGCGGTACACGGACTCGGCCTCTCCGAGGGTCGAGTTCACGATTTGCGAGACGATACGGCGCCGCTCATCACGGAACAGCGATTTCAACGAAAAGGTAGCGCCCGGAAAATGGTGGTCGAGGACGCGCAGGCATTCGTGGAGATCGGCCGACTTGAAGGCGCGCGTGGCGGTTCCGGTCAGGGCACGGAATGAGTCCTCGCCGGAGAAGGGGCGAACACCGGCCGTGAGGTTGTGATCGCCGAAATGGAGCACCCCGAAGGTGACCGTCATCTGCTCGCGGGTGAGTCGTGAACTGATCTCGGCGCGGCCGATGGCGAGCCTGGCCTTGCCCGACTCCAACACACGCGATTCCAGCAAATCCACACTGTAGCAGTAGGCGTAGCTGCGCCCGCGATAACCGTCGAAGAGCGAACTGATGGCGTAGTGCGCGCCCACTTCCACCAAGTTAAGCATAGCCGGGCGAACGAAGCGTTCGTAAACCTGGCGGCCGTTGCCGAAACCGGGGATGTTGCTCCAAGCCTGCTCCAGGCGGCGGAGAAATTCTTCCTCGGGATCGACGGCCAGCAGATCCTGGGCGAGCTGCAGGGCGCGGCCGGCGTATTGCAGCGACTGTACCGTCTCCAGGCCGGTCAGCTCGTCGAAGAACCAGCCGCAACTGGTGAACATCAGCATGAGGTGGCGCTGCATTTCCAGCAGCTTCAGAGCGCGTACCTGCTGTTCGCGGGACAGCCCGGGAAAGCCGTGCCGGGCCAGAAAATCATCGACATTCCAGGGAGAACGATCGAGCACGACGCGGATGTAGTCATCGCGCGCGGCCCAGGGGTCGAGCAAGAGCGGCTGCGCCTGCAAATAGTAGAGGGGCGCCAAATGGTCGCGCAGCCAGTTCAGCGCGTCGCGCAGGGGACGGCGCCACTGCTGGTTCCAGGAAGTAGTGCCGGAATTGCAGCCGCAGTCGGCTTCCCAGCGGCTGACGCCGTGCACGCAACTCCAGGACGTCTTCTCCACGATTGCCACTTCCTGGGTGGGAGGATGCTGAGCGAGATATTCGCCGTAATTGGTCAGGCGGGCTAGGCGATGGCGTTCGATGTAATCGAGCGCGTAGGCCAGAGCCATGTCGCCGCGCGCATGATGATGACCGTAGGTCTCGCCATCGGTGGCGATGTGCAGCAGCTGCGGCCAGTTCCGCCCGTCATTGAAGCCAGTGAGCAAGCGGCGCGCGAAATTCTCGCCATTGAAGAGTAGTTTTTCGAAGGCGACGGCGTGCGCGATGGGGCCATCGTAGAAAAACAGGCTGATGGCCCGGCCGGAGGGCAGGTTGCATTGATAGGCGCGCGTGGGATCGATGGCCCCGCCATCAAGGTTGGTCCATTCGTCCCAGGGCCGGCTGCGCCAGCGCTGCGCCTGATGCGGCGCCAGGATGGTGAACTTAATCCCGAGCGCGGCTAGGCACTCCAGGGTTTCGACGTCCACGGCCGTCTCCGGCAGCCACATGCCTTCCGGATCGCGCCCGAAGCGGTGCTGAAAGTCGCGCATGCCCCAAAGGACTTGGGTGTATTTGTCGCGCGGGCTGGCCAGCGGCAGGATCAGGTGGTTGTAGGCTTGCGCCATGGCGGCGCCATGCCCGGAAAACAATTCCCGGCTTTGACGATCGGCGGCGAGAATCTGCTCGTAGGTCCACGGCGCCTTCTCTTCCAGCCAGGAAAGCAGCGTAGGAGCGAAGTTGAAACTGATGCGCGAATAGTTGTTGGTGATTTTTGCGATCCGTCCCTGCCCGTCGAGAATGCGCGAGGCGCTGTTGGGCGCGTAGCACTCGGCGGCGATGCGCTCGTTCCAGTCGTGGTAGGGAGAGGCGGAATCCTGCGACTCGATCGCCGCCAACCACGGGTTTTCGCGCGGTGGCTGGTAGAAGTGGCAATGAACACAGACGTAACGCTCCATCTTGGCCGCGAACCTCCGCAAGCAGCCCTGCACTGGCGTCGCCTGTGGCACAAGATAACCCCGAGTTTGTTCGCAGAGGGAGATACCGTCTTGGTACATACGGAAGAAATGTGACGATGCGAGCGCAGTACGGCGGCGCGCATTGGGTGCGCGGAGGCGGGAATCCAGGCCGCTTTGCGAAGGTAGCGCGAAAAGGGCGGCGTTTTCGTCACGACCCGTAAGAAAAGAATTATTTATCGCCCAGGGAGGGAGCGCCCATTTCACGGCGCGCTGCGGCGCGGGTGGCGCGCGCGGCGGTCGGGGTGACAAACTCGGGGCCGTACTTCTCCAACAGCACCGGCACCAGCGCGCCCTCGGCTTCCTTGACGAAGACCATGCGGCCGTCGGGGTTCATGTCAATGCGCACGAAGTCGCCGAGCTTGATCTGGCCGGTGGCGACCAAGTTGGCCAGCGGGAACACGACATGGCGCTCGATAGCGCGCTTCAGATGGCGCGCGCCGTACTTCGGGTCGGCACCCTCGCGCAACACGAACTGCTTCACCTTGGAGGTGCAGGAGAAGACGAACTGATTGTTGCCCGTGGACTGCAGAATGCGCTGCTGCACCATGCCGAGTTCGATCTCCAGGATGCGCTCCAGGTGCTCTGGACGCAGAGTTTTGAAGACCACCACCTTGTCAATGCGGTTCATGAACTCGGGGGAGAACTTACGCCGCGCCGCTTCCACCGCGCTGCGGTTGATCCTCTCGTCGAACTTATTGTCGATGGCAATCGGCTTCGGCGCGAACCCCATGCCGCCCAGCATGAGCTCGTTCATTTCGCCGGCGCCGAGGTTGGAGGTCATCATAATGATGCAGCTGGAAAAATCCACGCGCCGGTTATCGCCCAGAGTGAGCGTGGCCTTGTCGAGGATGCCGAGCAGCAATTGCCAGAGCGCGTCGGAAGCCTTCTCGATTTCGTCGAACAGCAGCAGCGAGAGCTTCAGCTTTTCGGTCTGCCACTGGTTGAGCGCTTCCTGGGTGAGCAGCGGATGCGTCTCGCGATGGCCGAGGTATCCCGGGGGAGATCCGACCAGTTTTGCGATTTCGTGAGAGTGCTGGAACTCGGCGCAGTCAATCTTGATACAGGCGCGCGCGTCTCCGAAGAGGGCTTCCGCCACCGACTCCGCCACACGCGTCTTGCCCGAACCGGTCGGGCCCAGGAAGAGCAGGTTTCCCATCGGACGTCCCGGCGGGTTCAGGCCGGCGAGAAACATCTGGTAAATTTCGGCGACCCGGTCGACGGCGGCATCTTGTCCCACGATTTTGCGGCGGAGAGCATTTTCGAAATCCAGCGCGTCGCCACCGCGGCGGTTCGGATCCAGTGTTGCATTAATGCCGGTCTTCATAATCCCCAGCTTTCAAGGGGCCCAACTCCTCAATCGGAGGCTTCGACTTATGCATGAGATGGGAAAAACCGGACCTTGAGTTGTTCACGCGGCGATCTGGAAGTGCCGGATGTCATCGCCGGCGCCGTTCTCCATCCCCACAATCAGTTAGATGCACGCGCTGCGAAGGCGATTGATCGGCGCGCAACAAAGCCGGGAGCGCCTAGTTCTGCAGCATCTTGCGCAACGGACAAACCGCCCAGAATGGGAGTGAGCGGGTGAATTTCCACAGGACACGGCCATGCGTAACCCGCTCAGTACACAGATCGGCGTCTCCCGTCCAGAATTGCCATGCTACGATTCGACACAGACTAGTAACGGGATCGAGAACATGTCCAGGTCGTCCGGCCTCGCTATCAGCGTCATCAGCCTCTTGTTGCTTGCTGGCATCATGTTATCCGCCGGAGCGTGGACTCCGAACCACGGATTAGCGCATCCGAAAACGACTGCCACGGCAGTCTCGACGCCCACGCCGCCGCCCAAGATCGACTCCGCGGCGGTTGCGCCGGCGGGAACGGTGCTGCACGTCGTCGCCAAGGGTGAAAGTGTGCCCGTAGTGGTGCACAAATACCTGGCCCAGAGCTCGTTTATGACGCGCGCCGAACTGGAAGCGGCGCTGCGGGAGAGGAACACCGGCATCAAGGGCATCGCCCTCAAGCCCGGCGCGACGCTGATTATCCCCGGGATGGAGGGGGCAATCACGCAGCAGCCGGTGCCGGTGGTGCGCGGTTACGAGGTGCGCGCGATTTACCTGACCGGCATCATGGCGGGCAGCGTCAACGGCATGAACCTGATCCAGCGCTGGCGCGCGGCGGGCGGCAACGCGGTCGTGTTCGACGTCAAGGACAGCGACGGCATCGTCAACATCCCTTTCCAGCACCCGCTGAACACCGGAGGGCCGCGCCCGTACATCCCCAATCTCCCGAAATTCACCCGCTGGCTGCACCAGCAGGGCATGCACGCGATTGCTCGTATTGCGATATTTCGCGACGAGAAGCTGGTGACCTTACATCCGGAACTGGCGGTGCAATCGCGCTCGCGCGGAGGGGCGTGGCGCGAGAACGGCAAGCTGGTCTGGACCGACCCCTCCAAGCCGGAGGTGCAGCAGTTCAACATCGCGCTGGCGCGGCAGGCTGCGCTCGACGGGGTGGACGAGGTACAGTTTGACTACGTGCGCTTCCCTGCCGAGGGCGACCAGAGAGACGCCAGTTTCTACTTCGAGACTCATCCCTTGCGCCACGCCACCAAGGGAGCGGACGGCAAACCGATAGCGGCCGAGCCGACGCGCCGCAGCGACGTCCTGACCGATTTCCTGGCGAAGGCCTATGCCGAACTGCACCCGATGAAGGCGCTGTTCTCGCTCGACGTGTTCGGCGTCATGGCCTGGCAGCGGCCGATTGACCTGGCGCACACCGGCCAGGACATCGCGCAGATGGCGAAGCATTGCGACGTGCTCTCGCCCATGATCTACCCCTCGCACTTCTTCGGCATGGACGGCTACAAGATCCCGGGCGACGCGCCCGAGCATTTCATCTCGGAATCCATGGAGCGCTTCAAGAAGGTCACCGACGGCACCGGTGTGGTGCTGCGTCCGTGGTTGCAGGCGTTCGGCTGGAAGACGCCGAGTTATTCGCCGCAGTACGTCGAGACGCAAGTCAAGGTGGCCAAGGAAAACGGCGGCATCGGTTTTCTGTTCTGGAACGCGCGCAACGATTACAGCAAGCCCTTCTCCGCCATGCCCGCGATGAAGCAGAATCCGAAGTTCTTCCGCGGCGACGAACTGCCCAAGATGAAACGAGAGCAGGAAAAGGCGGCAGCGGAGAAGCCCGGGGCCCCGGTAGCAGTCAGAAGCTGACTTCCTACATTGTGAAAATTGCGAACTGGTGGATGTGCCGGGCTTCAGCCTTTGGTGGAAGCGCCGGGCTGAAGCCCGGCGCTTCCACCAAGTGCAGCACTTTGGGTGACCATTGAACTCAGGAGATGGCGGCGTCCGCAAGGCCGTCCCTCACTCCTCTCAGTGACGCACATTTTCTGTGCCGGGGCGGGCAAACACCTCGGCTATAATGGCCTGTAACATCCGCGCGTGCATCGCACTCTGGAAAGCCGATTTTGACCTGACTGCCGGCAGGTAGAAGTGCGCCAGTGCGCCTGATGACAAAGACTCGGCAGATACGTCGAATGAAGGGGGTCCTACATGGCCATTCAGAAGACCGAGAAGATCTGGCACAACGGAAAACTGATTCCCTGGGATGAAGCCCACCTCCACGTCATGTCGCACGTGGTCAATTACGGCTCGTCGGTGTTCGAGGGGATCCGCTGCTACGCCCAGCCCAAGGGCCCGGCGATTTTCCGCGCGCAGGAACACATGCAACGGCTGCTGGACTCGGCAAAAATTTATCGCATGAACGTGGAGTTCACCCGCGACGAACTGGTGAACGCTATGGTCGAACTGGTCGGCGTCAATAACGCTTATCCCTGCTACATCCGCCCACTGGTGCTGCGGGGCTATGGCGAGGCGGGCGTCAACCCGTTCAATACCCCGATTGAGGTTTACATCGTCAATTACCCGTGGGGAAAATATCTTGGGCACGGCGCCGAGGAAGGCGTGGACGTCTGCGTCTCCTCCTGGACGCGCATCGCCCCCAACACCCTGCCGGCGATGGCCAAAAGCGGCGCCAATTACATGAACTCGCAGCTTATCAAGATGGAAGCCATCCTGAACGGCTACGTCGAGGGCATCGCGCTGGACGCCAACGGCTACGTCAGCGAAGGCTCGGGCGAGAACCTGTTCGTCGTGCGCCAGGGCAACCTCTACACCGCGCCGCTGGGCAACTCGGTGCTGCCAGGCATCACGCGCGATTCGATCATCCGCATCGCCAAAGACCTCCTCATCACCATCGTCGAGCAGCCCATCCCGCGCGAGATGCTGTACATCGCCGACGAGGTTTTCTTCTCCGGGACGGCGGCGGAGATCACCGCCATCCGTTCGGTGGACAAAATCAGCGTGGGCAAAGGCGCGATCGGCCCGGTGACTAAGGCCATCCAGAAGGAATTCTTCGGGATCGTCAACGGTACCGAACTGGATCGCTACCATTGGTTGACGCCGGTGCCGGTGAAGAAGAACGCGCCGCAGGCGGTGGGAGTGTAGTTTCGGTTTCGAGTTTCAGTTAGGAAGAGCCGGGGCCGAGCGCCCCGGCTTTTCAGTTCCGGCGCGTTGACTTGCATTGCCGCGACGCGCCGCGCACAATGGCAAGTCTCATTTCAGGAGGCAATCATGGAAACCCAGTCCGCCATCACACCGGAATTTGTCACGGCCTATCGCGAGCTGATCCTGTCCACCATGGCGGCGGAGATGAAGACCACCCTGAAAGTCATCGGCAGCATTCCCGAAGCCGGCAAGGGCTACAAGCCGGATCCGAAATCGCGCAACGCGCACGAACTGGCGTGGCACATCGCGAGCGACGACGTCGCCTTCCTCAACAAGATCGCCGACATGAAGATCGAGATGACGCCGGCGCTGCCCGCCCCGGCGACGATTGCGGAAATCCTGAAGTACTACCAGGAGAACCTGCCCAAGGCGATCAAGCGCGTGCGCGACATGACGCCCGAGCAATTGCTGACCCCGGTGCCATTTTTCGGCGTCATGAGCCTGCCGGTGTTCCAGTACCTGATCATGGTGAACAACCACAGCGCGCATCATCGCGGCCAGCTCTCCACCTACCTGCGCCCGATGCGCTCCAAGGTCCCGAGCATCTACGGCGGCAGCGCCGATGAGCCGTTCACGATGTAAGCTTCAGGCTTCAGGCGCCAGGCTTCAGGCCCGCGCAAGAAGCTGCCGATTCGGCGTTCCTCCTAAGGGCAATCCGCTTATGATGTTCGCCATTCGAAACAAGGGAGGACGTATGCGACGCATTTTCAGTGCTTCCCTGCTCGTGGTGTCACTCAGCGTAAGCGTACTGGCGCAAGCTGCCAAACCGACAACGTCGAATGTCAGCGAAAGCTCTCCTACCCGGCTGCCGGTCCGCCGGGTCGTGCTCTACAAAAACGGCGTCGGCTACTTCGAACACACCGGACGGGTGCGCGGCAATCAGGAACTCAGCCTCGATTTCACCAGCGCACAACTGAACGACGTGCTGAAGTCACTGACCGTAGTCGATCTCGGCGAGGGACGCGTCACCGGCGTGCGCTACGACTCGGTCGCGCCGATCGGAGAGCGCCTGAAGTCTCTACGCCTCCCGTTCGGCGAGCAGACCACGCGGGCCGAATTTTTGGGAGCGCTGCGTGGTACGCGAATCGAGGTGCGCAGCGGCAGCGGCGGCGCCGCGGGACGACTGGTCAGCGTCGAGCAGCGTAAGCGGGTGAGTCCCAAGGGAGAGTTGCAGGAAGAAGTCACAGACATCGGGGTGATCACCGACACGGGTGAGCTACGCACGTTTGAACTCAACCCAGCCACATCAGTCCGGGTTGCGGATCGCGACCTCAACGAGGAAATCCGCCGCTACCTAAACGTCATCGGATCGGCGCGGGGCCAAGGCGCGCGCCGCATGGTCATCTCGACCGCCGGCGCCGGCGAGCGCGACGTTTTCATCAGCTACATCAGCGAAGTGCCGGTCTGGAAGAGCACGTACCGCATTGTCTTACGCAAGAAGACCGAGGCCAAGCCGCTGCTCCAAGGCTGGGCCATCGTGGACAACACGGTTGGCGAGGACTGGAAGGACGTGCAGCTTTCCCTCGTGGCGGGCGCGCCGCAATCGTTTATCCAAGAGATTTCGCAGCCCTACTACGTCCGCCGGCCGGTGGTGGCGTTGCCGGAAAATGTTTCCCAAACTCCGCAGACTTACGAAGCCACCATGAACATGAACGCCCCAGCCCTACCGCCTCCACCGCCCATCGGCGGTCCCGTGGGTGGCGGGGTCGGCGGCGGTGTCGGCTCCGGAAGTGGCGGCGGAATCGGTCCCGGGTACGGCGGCGGAATTGGCCGCGGCGTATCGCTCTACGGTAACGTTACCGATCCCAGCGGCGCAGCGATTTCCAATGCAAACGTCACTATCACCAACAATGCGACCGGAACCTCGCAGACCGTCCGAACCGACTCCAATGGCGCTTACAGCTTCTTCGGCGCGGCACCGGGGCGTTACACGGTCACGGTCAATTCGCCTGGATTCAGGCCGTATCAATCAAATGTCAATCTTGGTGGCGGATCGGTCAATTCGAATGCGGTCTTGAACGTAGGATCGGCCATGGAGACGGTAACGGTTTCGGCCCAACCGGCCAACCTCGACACCGCCATCGAAGCATTGGAATCCGAGGCCAGTGCCAGCCCCACCGGAGACCTGTTCCAGTACGATATCCAGCACAAGATCACCATCGGCAAGAACCAGTCCGCCCTGGTGCCGATCATCTCCGCCCGCGTGGACGCGGAAAAAGTCAGCATCTGGAACAGCTCGCGCGAGCGCGCCGACCGCGCACTATGGCTGACCAACAGCAGTGGCCTGACCCTGGATGCCGGCACGTTCAGCGTGGTCGAGGACGGCACCTTTGCCGGCGAAGGGCTCATCGCCGCGCTCAAGCCCAGCGAGCGTCGCCTGATCTCCTACGCCAGTGACACCGCTGTGCGCGTGCACTCCACCGACGATTTCGACAACAAGAAAGTCAGCCGCGTGGTGGTGGCGAAGGGCATCATGCGCATTACCCGCGAAGAGCAAAGCTCCGAAACCTACGTCGTGCGCAATTCCGATACGTCGCCGCGGACCGTGGTCATCGAGCACCCGGCGCGCGATGGCTGGAAGCTCGCGGAAGACCTCAAGCCGGAGGAGTCCACCGCGTCCTATCATCGTTTCCTGGTCAAAGTCGAAGCCGGAAATACCGCCAAGCTGACCGTCAAGGAACACCATCCCGACAGCACCACGTTGGCGCTCAGCAACCTCAACTCCAGCCAGGTGGAACTGCTGGTGCGCGAGGGCGCCGTCAAACCCGAACTGGAACAGGCTTTCCGGCGCATCCTGGACAAGAAATCGGAGATCAGCGGTTTCGAAAACGAGCTGCGCTCTGATCAGCAGGAAATGGACTCCATCGCCGCCGACCAGGGCCGCGTACGCGAGAACATGAAGGCGCTGAAAGGCACTGCCGAAGAAAAAACGCTGCTGCAGCGTTATACCGGGCAGTTGAACGCGCAGGAAGACCGGCTCGCCGAACTGCGCAAGCTGATGAAGGAGCTGCGCAGCAAACGCGAGGCCGCCGGCGCCGAACTGGACAAGATGATCTTGCAGATTTCATTCGACCAGACCTCGTAGACCACGCGGAGGTGACGGCAAGGCGTGCGCTTCTGGCTTGGCCCTGAGCCTTGTTCATGGCACCTTTCCGTGATACCGTCTGGCCGCAAGCAGCGAATTGGGAATCGTTCCATGCAAATCGACGATCTGTTGCGCATTGCCATGGACCGGAAGGCGTCGGACTTGCACCTGAAGGTGGGCAACCACCCGCACGTGCGCGTCGACGGCGAACTGGTCCCGCTCACCGACCAGACGCGGGTTACCGCCGAGGACATGCTGAACATGGCCTTCAGCATGATGTCCAACCGGCAGAAACAGAAATTCAAAGAGAACGCCGAACTCGATATGGCCTACGGCGTCGCCGGCCTGGGACGCTTCCGCGTCAACGTTTTCCAGCAGCGCGGTAACGTCGGGCTGGTGCTGCGCGTCATTCCCACCAAGATCCGGCCGCTGGACGAGCTCTACATGCCGAAGATCGTGGAACAGGTCTGCGACATGCCGCGCGGCCTGGTGCTGGTCACCGGCGTAACCGGCTCCGGCAAATCCACCACGCTGGCCGCCATGATCGACAAGATCAACTCTACCCGGCCGGAGCACATCATCACCATCGAGGACCCAATCGAATTCCTGCACCGCGATAAGAAGGGGTTCGTCAACCAGCGCGAGGTCGAGGTGGACACGCCGTCCTTCTCCTCGGCGCTGAGGGCCAGCCTGCGGCAAGACCCGGATGTCATCCTGGTCGGGGAAATGCGCGACCTGGAAACCATCGCCACCGCGCTGCACGCCGCCGAAACCGGCCACATGGTCTTTTCCACCCTGCACACCTTGGACGCGGTGGAAACCATCAACCGCATCATCTCCGTGTTTCCGCCGCCGGAGCAAAAACAGATCCGGCTACAACTGGCGGCCACGCTGCGCGCTGTCATCAGCCAGCGCCTGGTACGCCGCAGCGACAGCGCCGGGCGCGTCCCCGCGGTCGAGGTGCTGATCTCCACCGCCTACGTGCGCGAGTGCATCATCGTGCCGGAGAAGACGCGCACCATCAAGGAAGCGCTCGCGGCCGGCACCTCGCAATACGGCATGCAGACCTTCGACCAGTCGCTCTACGATCTCTACACGCACGGCCTGGTCGCCTACGAAACCGCGCTGGAAAACGCCTCCAACCCGGACGACTTCAAGCTGCGGGTGCAGGGCATCAGCGGCACCGCGGAGTCAACGCGCGACGAGATGTCGCAGGCAGGCAGAGGGGGCTACGGAAGATAGGCGGCAGCTGCAGGCATCAGGCTGTCCGGAAACGGGCGGCCTTTTTCGTTCTGCGTTCCCTTGTGCCCTGTGCGCTGATCTTTGATACCTTACGAGGCATGGCATTCGGTCGCGCGAAAAAGTTCAACGATGAGGCCGGGCTGTACGAATACGCGGTGGGCGCGCTCGGAAGACGAATGCGGTCGGTTGCGGAGTTGAAACGCCTGCTGCGCCGGCGGGTGGAAGCGGACGAACTGGGCGCGGCGCTGGTCGAGTTGGTGATTGCCAAGCTCAAAGAGCAGCGCTACTTGAACGACGCGCAGTACGCTTCAACCTACTCTTCCCTGCGGCGCGAAAACGACAAGTTCGGACGCCGCCGAGTGATCACCGAGTTGAGATCGCGAGGCGTGCATTCCGAGGTTATCGACAAAGCGGTCGCCGGTGTCTATGACGGCGTGAACGAAGAGACGCAGGCGCGGGCATACCTCCGCCGCAAGCGCCTGCAAAGACCCACCGATCAAAAGCAGGCGGCGCGCGTTTTTCGCTCGCTGATCCGCGCCGGATTCGGCACCCGCACCATTATTTCTATCCTGAAGAAGTGGGACGTGGACGAGGAGGTCCTGACCGCCCTGGAGTCGGAAGAGCAATGACCACAGGAGCGGTAAATGCTTTTGTCGGAAAATCGAAGCAACCCACGGAAGCGGAGCTTGGCGCAGAGTTGGGCGCAGGCAAAGCATGGTGGGATCAGTTGGTGAGCGATATAACCGCTCAGCATGGCTTTTCGCAGGAGTGGAACTCTTACTCCAAGAAAGCGGGCTGGTCGCTGCGGCTGAAGCACGGCGACCGCAATATTGTCTATCTCTCGCCCTTTCACGGTTGTTTTCAGGCGTCGTTCGCGTTGGGCGATAAGGCGGTGAAGGCGGCGCTCGCAAGCGGTCTGCCGAAACCGGCGATCAAGCTCATCAAGGAAGCGAAGCGTTACGCGGAAGGCACCGCCGTGCGCATTGAGGTGAAAGGAACTGAGGACGTGGAGATCGTCAAGAAACTCGCCGCGATAAAGCTAGCCAATTGAGTTGGGGCCGCGCGGCGTCAACGGCTTAGCCGCAATGGTCGCCAGGGCTGAAGCCCACTCTCTCTTGTCGTGCGAATCGCCGGGCTGAAGCCCGATACGCTTCCACCGCGCGCGCGAGGGCGCGTGTGCCACTCGCGGGTCAGAGACCCGCGCCACACCTGCTAGAATTAAGCCTTCATTCGTCAGCTCCCGGAATTGAAGCAGGCCCCACACATGCTCAGCGGCAACGATGTCCGGCGCAAGTTTCTGGACTACTTCGTCCAGCGCGGCCACAAAGAGGTGCATTCGTCTTCGCTGGTGCCCGCCAACGACCCCACCCTGCTGTTCACCAACGCGGGCATGAACCAGTTCAAAGACGTGTTTCTGGGGCTGGAGAAGCGCGACTACAACCGCGCCACCACGTCGCAGAAATGCGTGCGCGCCGGCGGCAAGCACAACGATCTGGAGAATGTCGGGTTCACCAACCGCCATCACACGTTCTTCGAGATGCTGGGGAATTTTTCCTTTGGCGACTACTTCAAGCGCGAGGCGATTGCCTACGCGTGGGAGTTGATCACCTCGCCCGAGTGGTACGCGATTCCGAAGGACAAGTTGTACGCCACCATCTTCAAGGGCGAAGGCGTGGTGCCGCGCGATGAAGAGGCATACAACCTATGGCACGAGCAGGGCGTGCCCAAGGAGCGGATTTACGAGTTCGGACTAAAAGACAATTTCTGGCAGATGGGCGACACCGGCCCCTGCGGCCCGTGCAGCGAAATCCACTACGACATGGGCCCGGCGGCGAGCGACCAGGCACACACCGATTGCAAATTTGGGTGCGAGTGCGGACGCTACGTCGAAATCTGGAACCTGGTGTTCATGCAGTTCGACCGCGACACCGCCGGCGTGCTGAACCCGCTTCCCAAGCCTTCGATTGACACCGGGGCGGGCCTTGAGCGGCTGGCGGCAGTGCTGCAAGGCAAGCTGTCGAACTACGACACTGACCTGTTCGTGCCGTTGATCGGCGCAGCTGCGGGGATGCTATTCCCCGATAGTAACAAAACTCCTCTGTCCGACATTCTCTCCGGCAGCGAACATCAGGCATCGCTTCGGATCATTGCTGACCATTCGCGCGCCACGACTTTCCTCATTTCCGACGGAGTAGTGCCTTCAAACGAAGGGCGTGGATACGTTTTAAGAAAGATTATGCGGCGAGCCATAAGACACGGTCGCCTGCTCCGCCACACCCAGCCGTTTTTGTACAAAATGGTCCATGAGGTTACGCGGGTGATGTGCGATGCGTATTCGGAATTGAAAGAGAGTGTACCCCGCGTTGCCGAAACTGTCTTGCAGGAAGAGAAACGATTCTCTCGTACTGTTGACGAAGGTCTGAAGCGCCTAGATGCCGACCTGGCCCCTCTCATCGCGGAGCGCCACTTATCGGCCCGGCCGGAGAAAGGGCTGGAACAGTTAGGGCTCAAGAAAGAAGCTTGGGGCACGCTTGAGCCGAGGAGCACAGTCGTCTACTCGGGCGAAAAAGCGTTCAAGTTATACGACACGTTTGGCTTACCCCTCGACTTTATTCAGGATGCGTGTCGAGACGGTGGAATCGTTCTTGACAGTGAAGGCTTCGATCGCGCCATGGCCGAACAGCGCACGCGCGCACAGGCATCTTGGAAGGGCGCTGCCAAGCAAACGGCAAGCCCTGTGTACACAAAATTCCTCGATGAGTTTTACAAGCCCGAAGCTGTCGGAACCGGTAAGGTTGATGGCAAGCCGTTAAATGTGTACACGTCATCGTTTCGGGAACAATCTGTATTTGTCGGATACAAAACCACCGAAGCTTCCGGCTGCGAGATTCTGGCGCTCATCCGCCACGGACAGGGCGTGCAGGAGCTGAAGAAAGGCGAGCAGGGTGAGGTCATCCTCGACCAAACCCCTTTCTACGCCGAGTCCGGCGGCCAGGTCGCCGATCGCGGGTGGCTGTATTCGCCGGGACGCGGCATGGTCGTCGCCGAAGTCGAGAGTTGTTACTACCCGGTGCAGGGCGTGCGCGCGCATTACGCGATCGCGCGCGAAGACTTGCGAGTCGGCGATCGCGTGGATGCCGCGGTGGATACGGAAAAGCGCTGGGCGACCATGCGCCATCACACCGCGACACACTTGCTGCACGCGGGACTGCGCCAGGTGCTGGGCCCGCACGTGAAGCAGGCGGGGTCGCTGGTGTCGCCCGGGCGGCTACGCTTCGACTTCTCGCATTTCGTGGGCGTGGAAGACGAGGAGTTGCAGGAGATCGAGGACATCGTCAACAAGGAAGTGCTGCGCAACCAGAAGGTGGAAGTGATCGAGGACGTGCCGATTGACGTCGCCATCAACGAGTACAAAGCGATGGCGCTGTTCGGCGAGAAGTACGGCGACCGGGTGCGGGTGGTCAAGGTCGGAGATTTCTCCACCGAGCTTTGCGGCGGCACGCATACGTCGGCGACGGGCGAGATCGGGCTGATCAAGATCCTCGACGAGGGCAGCGTGTCATCCGGCGTGCGGCGCGTCGAGGCGGTGGCGGGCGAGAGCTCGCTGCGGCACTTCCGCGCCGACCACGAACTGGAGCACGTGGCGCGCACGCTGGTGCGCGGTAACCTTACCGCAACAATTGCGGGAACGAGCCGCGTAACTGCCCACCTAAGCGGCTCCGGCAAGCTAACTGCGACAATTGCCGGAACGAGCAGCTTAAGCGGCTCGCTGGCCACCGCGCTGCGGCACGAGATCACGGCGCGCGACGACGAAATCAAGCGCCTGAAAAAAGAGCTGGAGCAGGCGCGGATGAAATCGGCGGCGGCGGGCGCGGCGTCCATCGAAGACAAGGTGCGCGTGGTCAATGGCGTCAAGGTGCTGGCACATCGGGCCGACAATCTGGAGCGCGCGCAGATGCGTACCCTGGTGGACAACCTGCGTCAGAAGCTGGGGTCGGGCGTGGTGGTTGTTGGCTCGGCTTCCAACGGCACGGTGGCGCTGGTGGCCGGCGTGACCAAGGACCTGACCACGCGCGTGCAGGCTGGCAAGGTGATCGGCCCGGTGGCAGAAAAAGTCGGGGGCAAAGGCGGCGGCCGGCCGGATCTTGCCGAAGCCGGCGGAAAAGACGCGGCGGCACTGGACGAAGCGCTGGGCAGCGTGTACGCGGTGGTGGAGTCGCTGCTGAAGTGATCGCTGAAGTGATCGAAGACAAGCTGGAGCCTACCACCAACGTGTTAGCTGTGCTGAAACTGTGAACCGCTCAGCGGGCGCCGCGTTTACGCTGCGCCGGCTGCCTTCTGGGCCGTCGAATCTTCCGCGTGCATGTACACGGTACGAATCGGGAACGGGATGTTGATGTCCTCCTGCGTGTAGCGCTTTTGCAGGCGTTTGATGAACTCGTGCTTGATGAGGTACTGGTCGGTGAATTCCTTGCCACGCAGGATCACCGAGAAGTTGATGCTGGAGTCGGCAAAGGTGTGGTAACGAATGAAGGGCTGGTTTTCGGGAATGCCACCGGTAACCGACTTCATGACATCCGCCGCGACTTCCACGGTGACGCGCTCCACTTTTTCCAAATCGCTGGAGTAGCTGACGCCCACCTCCACCAGGACCGATATTTCTTTCTCGGGCATGTAGTAATTGGTGGTGATGGTGGAAGCCAGCTTGGAATTGGGAATGAGGATGGCATTGTTGGCCAGGGCGCGGATCACGGTGTTGCGCCAGCGAATGTCGGTGACGTAGCCCTCCTCGCCGCTGGCCAGCTTGATGTAATCGCCCAGCCGCACCTGGCGTGAGGCCAGGAGCTGGATGCCGGCGAACAGATTGCTGAGCGTGTCCTGCAGCGCCAGGGCCACAGCCAAGCCGCCAACGCCCAACGCAGTAAGGATCGGGGTAACGGAAATCCCGAGGGTATCCAGGATGACCAGCACGCCGCAGATGACGACGGCCAGCGCCGTCAGGTTGCGCAAGATGGAGGTGGAGGCGATCAGGCCTTCCGTCTTCAGCGAGTACAGCGTCACCAGCGTGGCTGCGATGCGGGCACCCACCAACGTAAGCGATGCCAGGAACAGCACCAGGATGGCGTGCTCGACCAATCTCTCCCAACGGGGATACAACTCGATGCTGTTGCTGGCGAAGTAGGCGCCGGCCAGGAAGCACCAAAGCAGGGGCAGGTTGCGGAACGCGCTCAGGATGAGGTCGTCGGCTACCCAGCGCGTCTTTTTGACCAGCCGGACAAGGTACGCGAACACCGTCTTTTCGATGATCAAGCCGGCCAGCAGCCCGGCGATGAGATAGATGACAGGCGCCAGCCATGGCCATCTCTCGAACACCTGTCCCACTTCCGGGATCCACGCGGCGAAGGCGAAGCTACTTGAGCACGGCATGCCAAGAGGGTAAGTGACTGGACGGGCGAATTGCAAAGCCAGAGTAGCTGCTGCTGACGGGCTTTTCCGGCCTGCGACCAGAAAGCTGCTGTCCTTTGGTCAACGCCGTTCGTGTTGTGCAGCGGCAGTCGTGCCGGTTTTGCCGGGGAATTCCCGCTGTTCACCCCCCTGATTCCCATGTAACAACCGATTGAATGGCAAGGGTGGGCGTGTCATAATCGCGGCACTCTGGATTGATTTTCTCCGCCGGGCGTAGGGCGTCGCGGCGCACAGCAGTGTGCCGACGACCGTGGTAGGTGTAGCGCGGAGGAGTTGGTTGGCCGTCAGCCGCCGCGCGGAGGGATGAAATGCCTGAACACCTGCACCAGCCCGTGCAGCGCGTATGGTTAGCGCTGCTGACCCTCGGGGCATTGGGCCTTCTGGCTCTGCCCGCCTTTTCTTTTTCCGGCTCTGATGAAGCGGCGCCGCCCGCAGCCGCTAAGTCTGCGGGGACGCAGGGAGGCGGCATCATCGCAGTCGAGGAAAATGGCCGCAAGATTTACGTCAACGGATCCGCGCCGGAGGCTTCGGCATCGCGGCCACGCGCCCGCCGTAGCGTGCTGGTGTACTGGAGCAACACCGAGCGACGCTGGAAGCCGGTGCCGACGCCGAGTCCGGCGGCGATGAGAGCGGCGTACAATGCCGCCGACGAGGTGCGGGGCTACATTGCGGCTCGTCCGCGGGGCGCTTCTTCCGCCACCGCCAACCCCAACTATGCGAACCTGGCCCGGGGCTATCGGGTGAGCGCCGCCGAGATCGATTCCACGATCGCACAGGCCGCGTCGAAGAACGGCGTTGACCCCAACCTGGTGCGCGCCATCATCAAGGTGGAATCGAATTTCAATCCCAACGCGGTGTCGAACAAGGGCGCGATGGGCCTGATGCAACTGATGCCGCACACCGCCAGCCAGTTGAGCGTCAGCAATCCGTTCGATCCGCAGCAGAACGTGGATGCCGGGGTGCGTCATCTGAAGCGCCTGCTGAATAACTTCAATGGCGACGTGCGGCTGTCGCTGGCGGCATACAACGCAGGCGAGGGCGCAGTGGCGCGCAATCGCGGCGTGCCGCCGTATGCGGAAACGCAGAATTACGTGAAGAAAATCACCGATCTATACTGGAATCAGGGAGGTCGTACGTTCGGGCCGTACTACGCGCCCGTCCATATGTATCGCGGCGAGGATGGTGTGCTGCGGATGACGAACACGGAATGACGGGAGTCAGGAATCGGCGGTCAGGAACCAGGTTTCTCGGCAGGCGGTAGGGTCGCCCAGGGCACCAATGTGATCAGGACCAGAGCACGGGCAATCACGATAACGGCAATGGCGCTGGCGTTGACGTTCGCAGTGCCGGTCGCCGCCAAGCGCACGGTCGCGCAGAAGAAGCAGGCGGCGCGCACCCAGTTCGAAAAGGCCGAACGTATGCGCGAGGCGCTGAACGGACGCGCCGTCTCGGAACGCACGCGGCGCGATTACAACCGGGTGATCGATGTCTACCGCGCCGTTTATTACACGGCGCCGACCTCCAACAAGGCGGATGCAGGTGTGGTCGCCGTCGCCGAACTGCTGGCCGAGTCGGGCCGCCAGCTTAACGACGAGAAATCGCTGCGCGCGGCCATCGCGCAGTACGAATTCCTGCGGCGCGAGTATCCCGGCAGCCGCTTCCGTGTGTCGGCGCTGTTTACCATCGCACAGATCTACAAAGACGACTTGGAAGACGCCGAGCAGGCGCACGCCAGCTTCGAGGAGTTCCTGAAGCGCTATCCGCATAGCGAACTGGCGTCGGAGGCGCGCGGTTTGAGCGGCTCGAGCCACGGCTCATAGTGACGCCACTGGTCCACGCCGGATTACACGCGGGTAGCGATTGATCTGCAAGAGGAAGTGCGCTACGGGGCCGGTCGCGTCCCCAATCCCGACCGCGTCTTCTTCGACCTGCACAATACCAAGCTTGCGTCCACCCTGGTGGGCAAGTCCTTCGACGTGGAAGACGGTTTCCTGCACAAGATCCGGGTGGCGCAATATCAGCCGGGAGAAACGCGGGTGGTACTGGAGATGGACGAGGTGGCGGAGTATTCCGCCTTCCTGCTGCCCAATCCTTACCGGCTAATCATTGACGTGCACGGCAAGAGTCCGCAGAAGACGGCGAAAGCAGAGCCGCCCAAGCCTGCGCCGGGAGAACCTGAAGAGCCGACCGTCAAGGGGGCTCCCGGGCCGCCAGCCGGGAAACCTGGGCCGCCGTTGGAGGTCACGCGCAAAGAGCCACTCGGTAATAAGAAGCCGCGTGCGACCACGAGCGAGATCGCGGCTGACAAAGCTGCTAGCGATGTCTCCTTCGACGCCCTGGCGCAGAAAGTTGCCAAGCTGAATCCGCCCAAGGTCGCGTCGGTATCGAAGACGGCCGCTACCGACGCCGCCCCGGTCAAGGAGCCTGCGGCGGTGTCAAGCAGGCACGCCAAGACGAGTGCGAGAAAGAAGGCGCCAGAACTGCCCGCCAGCCATGAAGCACGGCCCACGGCCAATGGCGAGCGCTCGCTGATCCGGGCGCTGGGGCTGAAGATCGGGCGCATCGTGGTGGACGCAGGCCACGGCGGGCATGACACCGGCACCATCGGTCCTAACGGGCTGCTGGAGAAAGACCTGGTGCTCGACGTGGCGATGCGGCTGGGCAAACTGCTGCAGTCGCGCCTGGGCGCCGAAGTAGTCTACACGCGCGACGACGACACTTTCATACCGCTGGAAACGCGCACCGCCATCGCCAACCAGAATGCGGCCGATCTGTTCATCTCGATTCATGCCAATTCGAGCGGCGATCGTTCCGCGCGCGGGGTCGAGACCTACTACCTGAACTTCACCACCTCGGCCGACGCACTGGAGGTGGCGGCACGGGAGAACGCGGTGTCGGAGAAGTCCATCCACGAGCTGCAGGACCTGGTGAAGAAGATCACGCTGAAGGACAAGATCGAGGAATCGCGTGAGTTTGCGGTGGACGTGCAGCAAGCGCTGTACATCGGATTGGCGAACCGCGGGCTGCGCAATCGCGGGGTGAAGAAGGCGCCGTTCATCGTGCTGATCGGGGCGAATATGCCGTCTATCCTGGCGGAGATTTCCTTCGTCAGCAATCCCGGGGACGCCAAGCGGCTGAAAACGCCGGCGTACCGGCAGAAGATCGCGGAATCACTGTACCGCGGGACGGCCAAGTACATCAGCGGACTGAGCGGACTGAAGGTAGCCTCGAAAGCGAACAAGCTCGACGGCCCGGTCTCTTCCGCCACCCCTCCACCAACCATCCCCGCAACGTCGAACAACGAGTAGCGTAAGGTACAACCCGCTATTGTCCCGCAATGTCACCGTGCTTGCGTTTCCAACGCAGCTCGCAACTCGACCGGCTGGAAACTTTCCTGCCGCGTCTGTAGTCTAATTAAGAAGGATTACAGCGATTCCGCAGGTGCTGTCACCGGGCTGAAGCCGGCCTCTTGCGGGAGCCCGATTCACCGGCCTAAAGGGCCGGTGCTTCCACCGTAGGATCCGTGGCTACAGCGATAGCGGAACTGCTGTAGATTACTTTCCGTGTCGATGAAGCGCATTTTTGTGGCACCGATTTTGTTGTTGGTCGGGTTGCTGCCGGCTTCGGCAGCCAATCCCAAGGCCAAGCCCGATTCGCTGCTGCCGAGCGCTTTTGCCGGATGGCAGAAGAGTGTCCCGGCGCGCACCAGCGCCAACCCCGCCGAAGCCGATAAGATCAACTCCGAGCTGTTGAGGGAATACGGCTTCGACGATTTCGAAGACGCCACCTACACCCGGCCCGACCGCAAGCTGCAGGTCATGGCCATCCGGTTTAAGGACGCCAGCGGCGCTTATGGGGCGTTCACCTTCTACAAGGCCCCGGAAATGCAGACCGAAAAGATCGGCGACCAGGCGGCGTCGGCCAACGACCGCGTGTTGTTTTACCGCGGCAACGTGCTGATGCAGGCGGTGCTTGACCGCGTGACCCCGATGTCGGCCGCGGAGTTGCGTGAGCTCGCTGGCAACATTCCTTTGCCCACCGGAAGCGCGCGCAATCTGCCCTCGCTGCCGATGTACTTGCCGCGGCAGGGTTATGTTCCCAACACCGCCAAGTACGTGGTGGGACCGCTGGGGCTGGCCAACATCAGCGCGCCTATAGCGGCGGAACAGGTTGAGTTCGAACGCGGCGCGGAGTTGGCGCAGGGTCAGTACAACTCCGGACGGGGCACCGCCACGCTGACGCTGATTTCTTATCCCACGCCGCAGATCGCCGGCGATCGTCTGCGCGCGCTGGATGCGACGCACCCGCTGCCGCAGGACGGATCGACGCTGTTCCTCACCAAGCGCAGCGGACCACTGGTGGCGATTGTGACTGGCGCGATCAGCCAGCGGGAGGCGAAGTCGTTGCTGGCTTCGGTGAATTACGACGCTGAAGTCACCTGGAACGAGCGCACCGGACTGTCGCCACGCGACAACGTCGGCACGTTGCTGGGCGGCGTGGTGCTGTTGACGGTTATCATTATCGGCATGGCACTGGTCGCAGGCATCGCGTTCGGAGGCATTCGAATCTTGACGAAGCGGCTTTTCCCCGACCGCGTGTTCGATCGTTCGCGGGACGTGGAAATCATCGAGCTGAAGCTGCGGTAAGGACTCCCGAATTGGGCCTCCCCTCCCTCTGAGCGGGCCTAAATCACTGATTTGACGTGCTCTTTCGCGGTTCCGGCGGTGAAATCGGGGGTTTTTCACGGCCGGCAAGTATTTTTTGATTATCGCGTAAGTAGTTGAAAATACAGGGATTTAATTTGGAAAAAATCCTTGACACCCCCAATCGCCGCTCATAAGATTTCGCCAGAAAAAGTTTCTGACGGCGCTAACCCTCCGTGAGGAACTATTCTCCCTAAAAGAAAAGGCCGCCTGCGTTGCTGGGTGGCCTTTTCGTTTGTGCTCTGAATTGCAATTGGCGATTAGCGGTCAGCTGTTAGCACTGAGCTGGATTCGCAATGGTGTGAAGCGTTGTGACCAATCTTGAAACGCGTACCGCGTGACGAGTCGATGGGAACACACTGGTCCGCTCCATGAGTTTGACAGGAACATACCGAAAGTTAGAGGAGAAACAGAATGAGCTAGAAGAGCTAGACGGGTTTGGGACATCGTGTAGCCGTGAAGCAGTCGCTCAGCAGCTAAAGCCGGATGGATTTCCAAAGCGCCTCGACGAGGGCACGTCTGAAGCCGTGCCCCTTCAAAGAACGTTCCTTGGCGGCTACAGCAATTCCTAAACGCCCTACTCGCTAATCGCTGGGATTCTGGAGCCGACGATCGGACTTGAACCGATGACCTGTCGATTACGAATCGACTGCTCTACCAACTGAGCTACGTCGGCCTGCTGTGATTCTAAAGGCGAGAGCCCAAGGGCGTAAAGAGCACTTCAGCAAGTCAAGTCAGATTCGGGTTTCAAGAAGAAACTGAAGTACTAGACCGACTGAAATGAATCTTTCCAAGTTACTAACAACTGAGGAAAACTTTCCCCTTGCGTTCGTCTCGCGGCATTTCCATAATCAACCAAGTAGAGCGTTTGCGCAACCGAACCCAGTGCACCGTTACCGTCGAGCGGACGTAATTCGCATTCTGCGCATAACGGCGCGACAGTTGGCGCAGTGGCAGAACGCCGGACTGGTCGCCGCCGCAGACAACTATACTTTTTTCGACCTCCTACAGATGAAGAAGATCCGCGACCTGCGCGCCAAGCGGGTGCGATCCGCGGTGATCCGGGAATCGTTGCAGGCGATGCAGAAGCAGGTCGCAGGGATGGAAAACCCGCTGCTGGAGGCGGGCACGTTCTCCACCGGAACGCGTGTCGCGTTCCGCCACGAAGGTCATGCCCTGGAACCGACCAGCGGCCAGTTCGTCATGGATTTCAACGCTGCCGAGCGGGTCGTCCCCAGCAATGTGAAGAGCATGCGTCGTGCGGAAACGTCGGCTGAGTATTTTGCGCGCGGCGTCGGCCTGGAGGAAGATCCGCGCTCGCAGGTTGAGGCCATCGCAGCGTACAAGAAGGTCCTGGAGATTGACCCGCAGCACGCCGCTGCCTACATCAACCTCGGCACCCTCTATTACAACCGTCAGGATTACGTACTGGCCGAGACACACTATCGCAAAGCGGTGGAGGTAGATCCGCGCTACGCCCTGGCCTACTTCGATCTGGGCAACGTGCTGGACGAGACCGGCCGCGTCGGCGAAGCGATTAAGGCGTACAGGACGGCGCTGCAATTGGCCCCCACCTATGCCGACGCGCACTACAACCTGGCGCTGGCCTACGAAAAAACGCGGCAGCCCAGGCCGGCCTTGCAGCACTGGCGCGCCTATGTGCGGCTTGACGGTTCGGGGCCCTGGGCCACTCACGCCAAGCATCAAATCCGCCGCATCCTGGACAACGAGGGGCTGAAGGTGGTCTACCGGAAAAAGAAATCCCTCTAAGAAGGCACTAGCTAGCTAGCCAGCCAGCCCGCCGCCTCCCACCAAAGTGGCAAAAGCAGTTCCAAATTGAGCAACTGTTCCGGACTGGGATGAGACGAATGCCAGGGCGGTGTTTCCTGAGATTCAGGAACAGCTCCGCGGAACATAATGAATGGGTGACCGTACCCGGACGCAGAAGAAAAAGGCTAGGCGAGGTGCTCCGCGAGCGCAAGCGCGTGAAAGCGGAAGACCTGGATCAGGTTCTCGGGGAGCAGCAGGCAGACGGTTCGGCGCTGTTGGGGGAACTCCTGTTCCAACGTGGCTTCGTGGGCAAGGAGGACCTCGTCTCCGCTCTGGAGGAGGTCACACGCTTCCGTTACGTGGACGCGCGCTTCGCTACGGTGGAGAAGGCGGTCCTCAGACTGGTTCCGCAAGCGGTAGCGGAGCGCTATGTGGTGCTGCCGCTGGTGCGCGAGGGCCGCCGCATGGTGGCGGTGATGGCCGAGCCGCAAAACCTGAAAAGCCTCGACGATCTGCGATTTATCACCGGCATCGAGGTGGAGCCGCGGCTCGGGTTCCGCGCGGAGATCGAAGAAGCCATCAAGCGCTGTTACGCCGAGCTCGAGCCGGGCACGGAAGGGTCAGCGCCCAGCCCGCCGGTCCCGTTCATTGACCAGGTTGACACTTCCAACATGCAGTTCTTCACCGCCAGTTCCAGCGAGCGCAGCAAGGCGGCGATGGCGGAATTCGAGGCCGAGCTGCGCAATGAAAAAACCCCCGCAGTGCGGCTGGTGTCGGCGATTCTATCGGCAGCGGCGACCAAGAAGGCGAGCGACATCCACATCGAGCCGCAGCCGTTGGGCACGGTGGTCCGCATCCGCGTGGACGGCGTGCTGCGCGAACTGACCCACGTTCCGCTGGAGTTCACCTCCTTTCTGGTGTCGCGCATCAAGATCCTCTCCGACATGGACATCTCCGAGCGCCGCGTGCCGCAGGACGGGCGCTTCCTGGTGCAGATCGGCGACAGCCATCTCGACCTGCGCGTTTCCACGCTGCCGACGCACTCCGGCGAAAAGGTAGTGATGCGGTTGCTCGATCCCGGCGCCAGCCGGGTGGGCTTCGAAAAGCTGGGTCTGTCCCCCGACAACGCCGCTGCCCTAAGCCAGGTCCTGTCGTCGCCGCAAGGTATGCTGCTGGTCACCGGCCCGACGGGCTCGGGCAAGAGCACGACGCTTTATGCCGCGCTCAACGTGCTGCGCTCGCCTTCGGTCAACATCATCACGGTCGAGGATCCGATCGAGTACCGCGTTGAAGACATCAACCAAGTGCAGGTAAATCCCAAGGCCGGGCTGACCTTTGCCGGCTGCCTCCGCTCCATGCTGCGGCAGGACCCCAACATCATCATGGTGGGCGAGATTCGCGACCAGGAAACGGCCGAGATCGCGTTGCAGGCCGCCCAAACCGGCCACCTGGTGCTGTCCACGCTGCACACCAACGACAGCATTGCGGCCATCACCCGCCTGCTCGACCTCAACGTGCCCTCGTTCATGATCGCCGCCTCGGTCACCGCGGTGGTAGCGCAGCGCCTGGTGCGCAAGCTGTGCGGCTGCCGCGACATGGCGCCGATGCCGGAAGAATATGGCGCGCGCCTGCTGGCCGCCGGCATCGTGGATTTCGGGAGCAACGCCTACGTTCCGGTGGGGTGCGCCGAGTGCGACAACTCCGGCTACAAGGGCCGGGTCGGCATCTACGAACTGTTGCTGCTGGACGAGCAGATCCGCTCCGCCATCCGCTCCGGAGCGCGCGATGAGGAGATTCGCAACCTGGCGCGCAGCGGCGGCATGCGCCTCATGCAAGAAGATGCGCTGGAAAAGGTGAAGCTGGGCATCACCACCATGGAAGAGGTGCTGCGCGTTGTGCCGTTCGACAACGCGTTGACCGTGCGCTGCCGCAGTTGCGGACGCGCGCTCGCCCCGGCGTTCTTGTTCTGTCCCTATTGCGGCGCCGGCACGCGCCAAGCCGCCGCTCCCATCGCGCGCAAACGCGCGGAAGGAGTCCTGGCATGAGTTCCGACGGGCAACAGCATGGCGTCCCCACGCGCGAGTTCGAGCGCTACGCCACCTATCGCGGCCTGAACATCATGTACGAGGGGCGGAGCGAGCAGATGGAAATCCGCGCCCCCGATATCAGCTCGCGGGGCATGTTCATTCACATTCCGACCTACTTTCCCGAGGGCGCGGTGCTCAAGGTCGAATTCCGTTTGAGCCGCTCCGGCCACACCGTGAAAGCGCGCGGCGAGGTCCGCTATTGCCTGCCTGGGGTCGGAATCGGGGTGGAGTTCGTGGAGATTTCTGACGAGGACGCGCAGGCGATAGAGGAGGAAATCGGCACCGCAATGGGGTTCTAGAAGCGATTAGCACCCAGCCAGGCAAAAATGCGTAACCGGGCTCAGAGACAGTTGTACCTCTCCAGGGCGCAGAGTGTACTGCGAATTGTGGCCGCGGTCACCAGATGCGGTCGTCGAGCCGGAGGCGCGGCGGCCGCTCCGCCGTGCTCGCAAAGCGCAGCACCTTGGGCTGCACCAGGCGCACAAAGTCTTGGTATGCCAGGCGCATCACCTCGTCATGCGAGCCGGCGTTGAAGGCGATCCGCGCCTGCTTCACCAGTCCCTCGTCCACGAACACGTCCATGCCGTACAGGTTGCCAAAGGGTGGCATGGCGCCGGCATCGCAGTCCGGGAACTGCTGTTTGAACTCCAATTCGCTGGCCAGGCGCAATGAGACCGCCCCGCTGGCGGTGTGCAGCGCGGTGATGTCCACCCGCTGCGAGGCCGGCACCACCGCCATGGCCAGCTTGCCGTCGCGGCTGACCATGACGACCTTCGCCAGTTCGTCCGCGGTCACGTGTGAGGACGCCGCCGTGAGCTGCGCCGTGTAGGTAGTCGGGTGGTGGATGAGTTCGTACTTGATTTCGTTGCGATCGAGGAAATCCTTCAGTTTTGGGCAGGGCATGATTACCTCCCGCAGCTTCCGCACACCATGCTCTACCCGCGGCGTGATTACGGCGCATATTTTCTTGCACGGGAGAAGGAACGGCTTCCCGAATTGGTCACCGCCGCGCGGCACAAATCCAGCGAAATTAGCGGCCAGGTCCCCGTTTTCCGTTTTGTGGCTGGGGTTGCGGCCGGCCAGAACAACGACGATACGCTGCTGGCGAAGCCCGCATTTTCTGCAGCGCCCGCCCAGCGCTTTTCATCAGTTCACTGACCCTTACAAGTACGCCCCACGCAGGCCCCGAGCGCTTTATGGATTTGTCAGACTTTCGTCGAGAGCTGCAGAGCAAACTCGAAGCTGCCGGCGAACGAATCTTGCTAAGGATAGTCACAGCTCCCGCTTTTGATCATCCCTTCGAGCTTAGTGGGAGAGAGATTTTGGCGGCCAGCAGGAGCATCGCCAGCCGATCCGCACAGGTGCAAGCAAACAACCTCGTACTGCTTCTGCTTCCGCACTCGGTAGAACTGTTCTTGTTACATTTGGGTCTGATCCTTGAGGGGTACTGTCCAGCGATTTTGCCCTGGCCAACACGGCGGATCGACGCAGAGAAATACCGGCGCAATCTGGTCTACCAGTTGCGGCAACTCCCGGCGTCGCAGTTGATCACAACCCCAGGGTTGGCGGACAACTTACGCGGTGACATGACTTATCGTGTCACGGGATGCGACGTTCCCCACGCGGCCGATCACGATCGAATGTTTTGTACTTCGCAGCCGCGGCTGCAGCTGAGCCCGGCCTTGCCTGCAACAGGTGCTCTGTCGGCTCCCGCAGACGCATTGTTTGTCCAGTTTTCCGGCGGCACAACCGGACTGCAGAAGGCGGTGGCAGTGGGCCCGCGAATGCTCCAGGAACAGCTCAGCAGGTTGGCGAGGATGCTGGATTTTTCCGACCATGACGGCGTCGTCTCCTGGCTTCCGCTGTACCACGATATGGGCCTGATTGCATGCCTATGGCTACCGCTTTGGTGCGGGGCGCCGTCACTGCAGCTCGCCAACAACGACTGGCTGCTGGCTCCCGAGCTGCTGTTTCGATATATGGACCGGTATGCGGGGACATTCTGTTGGCTTCCCAATTTCGCCTTTTCCTATCTGGCAGAGAGAAGAGCAACGATGAGCGGACGCTACTCGCTGCAGCATGTGCGAGGGTGGATCAACTGCTCCGAGCCGGTGCGGCTGGCGTCGCTGGACGCCTTCGCGGGGAAATTTGCAGACTGGGGTGTGCAGAGAGAGTCTTTGCAGGCGTGCTATGCCATGGCGGAGAATGTGTTTGCCGTAACCCAGTCACCAGTTGGCCGGCGGGTCAGGACGGTACCGCGGCAGGAAGTAAGCGACCGAGGTTCATCGTACTCCGATCTCGCCTTCCACGTGCTCGACCGCGTGTACGTTTCGTCGGGTGTGGCGCTGCCCGATATGCAAATCAGAATTGTCGCCGCTTCCGGAGAGCCTTGTCCCGACGGCACGGCAGGCGAGATTCATATCAAGACCCCCTCTTTATTCTCCGGATACTGGTCGAACGGGAAAGCGGATGACAGTTACATCGGCAAGGACGGTTTCTATCAAACCGGCGATTACGGTTTTATGTTGGAGGATGAGCTGTACGTGATCGGCAGAACAAAAGACATCATCATCAATGCCGGGCAAAACGTGTTTCCGGAGGATATCGAAACTGTCGTCAACTCCCTGGAGGGTATTTATACCGGGCGCGTGGTTGCGTTTGGGGTAGCGCATGAGGAGTATGGGACGGAAATGGTCGCGGTGGTGGCCGAAATGAGGGGTGAATACGAACCCGCCCGCGCGCGCAGCCTGGAGCAAGAAATCCGGAGCCTGGTGTTGGCGGCGATTGGAATCGCGCCACGTTGGGTGTCGGTGGTGCCGGAACGGTGGATTGTAAAGAGTACAGCGGGCAAGATTTCCCGACACGATACGCGCGAGCGATTTCTCCACGAGCAGAGCATGGCTAGCTAAGCAGGTCGCCTCAGGGGCTAAAGCCCAATTTGCTTGGTGCCCTGCCAGCACGGCTGAAGCCGTGCCCTTCCACGGTAGGCCAGACGAACTCCTTCAAAGAACAGTTCGTCGGCGGCTACAGCAATTCTTAAACTGCTCTAGAGCCGCGCCTTTCCACGGTAAGTCAGAATTTCGTTCGGTGCGGCCAAAGCCGCGTCCCTGCGAGACGGCCAATCACAGAAGACTGCACCATTTTTGAAACTGCTCTAGCGATCGGGCGATCTGAGCTGCACCCCAGCTATAATTCTGCGCTTGGTTCAAAGCAAAATCTTACCTTCGGAGGGCACATGCGCAGGCGCAGCATAAGTGTGTTCGTATTCGGGGTCATTCTAGTCACTACGTCATTGGGGCAGCAGGGGCCGACGCCGCAGCAGGGGCGTCAACAGAAAGCGCAGCCGGGAAAGACGGCGGCGCAGACGCCGAAACCGGGCGCGATAGCCACGGCCACGCCTGGATTGGGGGACTTCGACACTTTCGTGCAGCAGGCAATGAAAGACTGGCAAGTACCGGGGGTGGCGATCGCGATCGTCAAGGACGGCAAAGTCATCCTCAGCAAGGCCTATGGCTGGCGCGACGTGGAGAACAAGCTGCCGCTGACGACCAAGTCCATGTTCCCGATTGCTTCCATCACGAAGTCGTTCACGGTGGCGACGCTGGCTTCGCTTTCCACCGAGGGCAAGCTGGACTGGGACAAGCCGGTGCGCGATTATCTGCCCGAGTTCCGGCTCGAGGACGACGTGCTGACGGCGCGGGTAACGCCGCGCGATTTGGTAACGCACCGCACCGGCATGCCGCGTCACGACGCCTCCTGGTACCACATCGAACGCACGCGGCCCGAGCTGATCTATATGCTGCGCTACCTGGAGAAGAGCAAGGACCTGCGGCAGCAGTTCCAGTACAACAACCTGATGTTCCTGACGGCGGGGTACATGGGAGGCAAGCTGAACGGGACGTCGTGGGAAGATGCGGTGCGGCAGCGCATTTTCCGACCGCTGGGAATGACGAGCTCGAACTTCAGCGTGGACGATTCGAAGAAATCGCCCGATTACGCGCACGCCTACCAGAAGGACGACAAGGAGGTGGTGCACGAAATTCCGATCTTGAAGGCCGATGATGTGGGGCCGGCGGGCAGCATCAATTCCAACCTCGAAGACATGACGCAGTACCTGTTGCTGTACCTCAACAAGGGCAAACACGGAGACACGCAGATCATCTCGCAGCCTGACATCCGCCAGATGACCACACCGCAGATGGTGATCGCGACGTCCGGCGTGGACAAGGAGTTGGGTTACCTGAACTACGGCATGGGGCTGTTCGTGACGACGTATCGAGGGCACAAGTTTGTGCATCACGGCGGTAACCTGGACGGGTTCTCGCTGCTGCTGTCGTTCCTGCCGGATGACAACGCCGGGTCCATCGTACTCACCAACATGGACGCGACCCAGTTGCGCGAAGTGCTCACCTACAACATCTATGACCGGATGCTGGGCATGGATCCGGTGGACTGGAACCATCGCCTATTCGCGCGCTATAAGGCGGGCAAGGCGTCGGAAGAGGAAGCTGAGAAGAAGAACTACGTTCCGCGGGTGGAGGGGACGAAGCATTCGCATCCGATCGAGGATTACGTGGGAGAGTACCAGCACCCGGCCTACGGCGTGGTTGCGATCGAGCGCAGCGGCAATGGCGACGACCTGAAGATGAGCTGGCATGGGTTCACGTCGGTGGCCAAGCACTGGCATTACGACGTGTGGCGCGTGCCCAAGAACGCGCTCGACCGGCTGGAACGGACGCAACTGATGTTCAACAGTGATTGGGACGGAAACATCGCCAGCGTGTCGTCGCCGCTGCAGCCGGACGTGAAGGACATCGTGTTCACGCGGCTACCGGACCGGCGCATGAAGGAGAGGCCATTCCTGGAGCCGCTGGCGGGTACGTACACGCTGAGCGACTTCAAGTTCCTGATTACGCTGCGGCCAGACAACGTGCTGACCTTTACCACGCCAAACGGCACGATGTACGAGCTGGAGCCGGTGCGCGGCACGACGTTCGCGGCAAAGAAACTGAGCGGCACGACGCTGACCTTCAAGATGGAAGGCGGCAAGGTGACGGAAGTGGCGTTCGCGCAACCGGGGTCGACGCTGGTGCTGAAAAGGCAGTAGTTAGGAGTTGGGAGTTGGCGTGCAGATCGAGTGATGCGAGCGGCGGCCGGAGCGGCCGCCGCGTCTCAAGTTCCGTGTATAGCGAGCGCGCTCCAGCATTCTTCCTCAGTTGCGGTGGCCGGCGAGTTCGGCGAGTTCAATCCGCATCGTAATCTTATGGCGCAGCTTGAGCTTCATCAGCTCCAATGCCTTGTGGGCGATGTGCTCGGCGGAAACTTCGAATTCCTTGATCAATTCCCAGGGCGCGCCAGAGTCGCCGAAGCGGTCCTGCACGCCGATAGCGCCGGTGATGACGGGTTTGCCGTAGAGTTCGGGGCTGGCGGTGATGACATTGCTGACGCGCCAGGCCAGGGCGCCGATCTGGTGCTCCTCGGCGGTGATCACGATACCGGTCTCCTTGGCGGCGCGGATGATCGCGGCCTCATCCACCGGCTTCATGGTGTGCAGGTTGACGACGCGGGTTTCGTAGCCGAAGTCCTGCTTGAGGATGTAGGCGGCGCGCATGGCCTCGGGCACCATGGGACCGCAGGCGATGATGGAGAGGTCTTCGTCTTCGTCGAGGTAGTGCGAGGCCAGCACGGTGTCGAAGGCCTCGATGAAGTCCTGCGACTCGCGGCGGAAGCGGATCACATTGGCTTTGCCGAAAACGAACGGCGTGTCGCGCTTGGTGACGATGGGCGTGGCCTCGCGGGCGAAACGGATGTACTTGGGACCGACGTGCTGCATCAGTAGGTAGTCGGTGGCCTTGCGCGTTTCAACCGCATCGCAGGGCACCACCGCAACCATGTTGGGCAGGCCGCAGATCGAGAACAGGTCTTCCAGCGCCTGGTGGGTCGCGCCGTCGGGACCCACGGAAACTCCGCCGTGCGCTCCGGCGATCAGCACGTTGAAGTTGCCATAGCAAATGGTGGTGCGTATCTGGTCCAGGTTGCGGGCGGCGGCAAAGGTGGCGTAGGTGCCGAACACTGGCAGCTTCCCTTCCCGCGCCAGCCCGGCAGCGACCGCGGTGGCGGACTGCTCGGCAATGCCCATGCTCAGCCAGCGCGGCTTGCGCTCGGGCTTGCCATTGTAGAACTCGCTGATGGTGATGGAGCCAGAGATATCGAGACCGAGAGCGACGACGCGCTCGTCGGCGCCGTTGACGGCGAGAGATTCACCGAAGCCCATGCGCGTGGGCCTCATCTTGGCTTGCATGTCCACTGAGTTGTTCCACCAGTAGTCGCGCTTGAAGCGCGGCATCTTTTCGAACAGCTTGGATTCCACGGTTGCCTGGTACGCCTTGGCCTTGGCGAGCAGCGCGTCGAGGGGAATTTTTTCCATGAGGCCGAGTTCGGCGAGAGCTTTCTTGGTTTCCTCGAGGTTGGGAGCCTTGCCGTGCCAGCCGGCAACGTCTTCGCAGAAGCTGACACCCTTGCCCTTGATGGTTTCGGCGATGATGGCCAGCGGCTTGCCCGTGCCGGCACGCTCTTTGCCCTGCTGCAGCGCCAGCACTACCTGGTCCATGTCGTGGCCGTTGATGCGCAGCACATCCCAGCCGAAACTGCGGTACTTGTCGTCGATGGGGTCGATGTTCATGACCTCGCGTACGCGGCCGTCAATCTGCAGGCGGTTGTAGTCGATAATGCCGACCAGGTTATCGAGGTGGTAGTGGCCGGCTTCCATGGCGGCTTCCCAGACCTGGCCTTCCTGCTGCTCGCCGTCACCCATGATGCAGAAGGTGGTGTAGCTCTTCTGGTTGAGGCGGCCGGCCAGCGCCAGGCCGACGGCGATGCTCAGACCTTGTCCCAACGAACCGGTGGAGGCTTCGACGCCGGGCAGCTTCAGCCAATGCGGGTGACCCTGGAAGGGAGAGTAGAGCTTGCGCAAGGTGACCACCTCGTCCAGGTTGAAGTAGCCGGACATGCCGAGCGCGAGGTAGAGACAGGGCGCCTTGTGGCCGGTGGACCAGATGACGCGGTCGCGATCTTTCCAGTTGGCATTCTTGGGGTCGTGCTGGAGCACCTTGAAGTAGAGGGCGGCGGCGATGTCCATGATGGAGAGCGTCCCGCCGGCATGGCCGCTGGCAGCGGCGCAGAGCGCGACCAGATCGTAGCCGCGCAAAAGGTTGGCGGCTTCCTTGAGTTGTTCGATGGAGTCGTCGCGCACGAGCTTGCCGGTGATGGAATCGGTGATTGGCATGGAAGCTCTCCCCTCTGAGGCACAAGGCGCAAGGCCGGAACAGACAAGCGCTGTCGAACTGCTAACCGTATTCCTTGGCGCCGCAGGGGGTCAGTGAGTGATGTCACAAGGGGGAGTGATAGCGCAACGTTCTCGGCTCGGCGACGGCCGCCGGCAGCGCCAGCACCGTCGTTACTTGCGCGCGCCAAGTATCCGTGGCACCGTCGCGCAGCCCTATGCACAACCGATTCGTTCGCTCGGGCGTTGGCATTGCCTGCGCTGCACTGGCAGTCCGAGTGGCCGTTGCCGTCTATTACTTTGGCTTCGGTGGTTATCGGCTCACCGTCGTCTGGGACATGGGTTACGAGATGGCACATGCCGCGGCAAGTCTGGCCAGCGGAAACGGATTCAGCTCGCCCTTTCAGCAGCCGACCGGACCCACGGCGGCCGTGCCGCCTGGCTACCCCGCTTTGTTGTCGGTGATCTTCCGGGTATTCGGCACGATGACACCGGCCTCGGCGATGGTGGCGGTGGGCTTGAACCTGGTGTTCTCGGCGGCCACGGGCCTGGTCATCTTCCATCTTGCCAAAAAGACGGTGGGGGAGAACGCGGGAGTCATTGGGGCGTGGGTTTGGGCGCTGTATCCGCCGGTCATTCTATCGTCTACCTTCCACGTCTGGGACACCAGCTTGACCATTCTGCTGGCGGCTGTGGGATGCCTGGTGGCCAGCTATCTCGAAACCGGTGGCTGGAAGATGTGGCTGCTGCATGGCGCGCTGTGGGGAACGGGGGCGCTGGTCAACCCATCTCTGCTGACCATCTATGGAGTGTTGTTAGCCTGGGCTTGTTGGCGACAGCAGCGTCGCCGGACGGCCTGGCGCAGAAATGCGGTGGTGGCGGCGATGGTGCTGATTGCCATTATGGGGCCCTGGGCAGCGCGCAATTACCGGCTGTTCCACCGCCTAGTGCCGGTGCGCAGCAATTACGGTCTGGAACTGTGGGTGGGCAATCATGAAGGAGCCGACGGTTTTTTCCGCGTCCTGCTGCATCCGCTGGGCAATACGGCGGAGATGCACCAGTACCGGCAGCGCGGCGAGGGCGAGTACATGGCATGGAAGCAACATCTGGCGGTGGTGTTTATTGAACAGCACCCGGCCGAGTTCCTGCGTCTGACTCGGTTTCGCATGGGCTGCTTCTGGGGTGGCGTGTACGACTCCGGCTACGCTGCTATCGTGCTCCCCACAACGTTGATGGGCTTGTTGGGACTTTTGCTGCTGGCGCGTCATGATCGGGAGTTGATGTGGCTGTATGCGCTTCCCCTGGTGTTCTACCCGATTCCCTACTACCTGACGCACGCCGACCTGCGCTTCCGTTTGCCCGCCGAGCCGCTGCTGGCATGCCTGGCGGGCTACGCGGTGACCATGATGGCGGCTGAGGCGCGACGGCGCATCACCGCCTGGGCTACCCCGACGGCGGCACAGGACTCTCCCAGCACAGCGACAGTCTTCGTGAAGTAAAGTGAGAAAAGAAACATGGGCCGCCGAGGCGGCCCGCAAAAGCAGATTCCTCGCTACGCTCGGAATGACACAACTTACAGATTCTTCTTCGTCCAGTCTTCGATCCGATCCAGGGCCTTCTGGATGTTTTCCATGGAATTGGCGACGCTGAAGCGGAGATAGCCTTCGCCGAAGGCGCCAAAGGAAGTGCCGCTGAGTCCGGCGACGCCCGCCTGCTCCAGCAGCGCGTCGGCCAGCTTCTTCGAAGGCCAGCCGGTCTTGGTGATGTTGGGAAAGACGTAGAACGCGCCCTTGGGCAAGCGGCAGGAGAACCCCTTGATGCGGTTCAGGCGGTCGACCATGTAGTCGCGGCGGCGCATGAACTCGTTGCGCATTTTGTCGACCGCGCTTTGGTCGCCCTTCAGCGCTTCCACACCCGCCATCTGGGTGAAGCTGGCGGTGCAGGAGACGGCGTTGGTCTGCAGGCGCGCGATCTGGGTTACCAGGTCGGCGCGCATGACACCGTAGCCCATGCGCCATCCGGTCATGGCGTAGGTCTTGGAGAAGCCGTCGAGCAGGATGGTGCGGTCTTTGAAATCGTCCACCGACATGATGGAGAAGGGCTCGCCTTCGAAGAGCAGGCGGCTGTAAATTTCGTCGGAAAGGACCATGATGTCGCGATCGCCGATGGCGGCGGCGATGTCGAGCACGTCCTTCTTCGTCAGCACGCCGCCGGTGGGATTGTGCGGCGAGTTGAGAATGATGAGCCGGGTGTGGCTGGTGATCTTGGAGGCGATCTCGTTGACGTCGAGGCGAAAATCCAGCTCTTCGCGCAACTGGATGGGCACGGCCTTGGCGCCCACAAAATTGATCATGGACTCGTAGATGGGAAAGCCCGGGTTGGGATAGATAACCTCATCGCCCTCTTCGGCGAGCGCGGTGAGGACGTAGAACATGATCGGCTTGCCACCGGGGACGACCACCACTTCTTCCGGCACCACCTTCACGTTGCGGGTGCGGGAGACATAATCGGCGATGGTCTGGCGAAGTTCAGGCAGGCCCGGCGATGGGCCATAGTGGGTCCAGCCCTGGTGCAGGGCGTTGGCGCCGGCTTCGATAATGTTGGCGGGCGTATCGAAATCGGGCTCGCCGATTTCCAGGTGGATAACGCTCTTGCCCTGCGCTTCCAGGGCGCGCGCCCGGACCAGCACTTCGAAGGCGGTCTCGGTGCCCAGCCGCGACATCCGCTTGGCCAGGCGCAGTGCAGGAGTGACACGAGCTGTTTTTTGCATAGTAAGAGTTGCCATTATATAGCCCCTCCGGGCGGCTTCGGAGGAAACGATTAACTTATGACATCATCGTGGAAAGGTGCAGTGATGAGCGTCACGGGGTCGATGGTCGATGGCAGTAGGGCGATTTCACCACAGTTGCAACTTCCAAGTCGCGCTAATGTTGAAAAATGACGCGCAGCTTCTCTGGAGTGAGAAGTTCTTTCAGCGAATCCGTACCGACGCTTGGTTTCAGATCATAGATCGAGACAGCCCGCCAGTCGAAAGGCTGTAAGCGGTAAATGTAAACGTATTCGTCGTCGTACCACGCGCCCGAGTCCTCAGCCTCCTCACGCGTCAAAAAGCCGTCGGTTGAGAATCCTACTCGGACGGCAAATGCCGCGGTCTGGTTGCTGACTTCGACAGCTTCGATGTCGCTGCCGAACTGGTCTGGATTGCATGACCAGTTGTATTTCCGACATTTGTTGCGATCAATCACATCCGCGAGCCGATGTTTGAAATCCTCACGCAACGGGTCGCGGGTTTGCGGATACACCCGCTCCGATCGCCCCGTTGCTACTTCGTACAACCAAAGTTGCGCCGGATGAGTTGGGGCGAAATGGATCATGTTCCGCTCCCAAAGGACGGCGCCTTTCAAGAATGCTACGTCCCAGCCGGGCAGCAAGTTCTCGACTGTGAAGTCCTGCTTCAAAATGAGAAGGCACCCAGCCGACGGATTCACGTGAAGGTCCAGGTAATAGTGGTCTTCCTTTTCCTGAACTCTCAGCACGGAACCGAGGCAGTAATCGGTGCGTGTGCGGCTGCTTGTTTCATCTGGAATCGAAACTCTTATGTCCTTCAGCTCTGCCTTGCGCCACCCACCGGTTCGTTTGTCAAGCCGCGAGAGAAACAATGGAAAATGCAGCTCCTCATTCTCTCCAGCCAAGTAGTAGGCGATGAAGAACTGCCGCGAGTCGTTTAACACAGCGTAGCCGGTTACAGGCGAATACAAGCGCGGGATTGGCGCTGTGTCGCTGGGAATCGAGTTGCGAGCCAGTACATCAGCGAGTGTTTCCTTCTGCTGTCCGACGGCGCAGTTTGCCAACAACAGCGCCAAAATTGCAAACGCCAGAACCCCTCGAGTCGCGCCATCTCGCATCGCCTGTCGGAGTGCCGTGCTCAATATCGGCAGCATATCCACAGTCTATGTCATGGCTGTAACTGTTGAGAACAGCGCTTATTACTTGTTTGGCTAAACTTACAGGTGATGGCCGATGGCAAAAATCCTATTCCGTAACCGCCGACTGATCGCTGGCTTTGAAGACGCGGTCCACGGAATAGGGCGCGGCCTGGCCCTGCGAGCCGTAGTAGTGGTGGACGTGCAACTCGCCGAGCAGACCCAGCGCCAGCATCTGCACGCCGGCGATGATCAGCACCGCGCCGAAGATCATCAGCGGACCGTGTTCGGCCATGATCGATCCGCCGGTGATTAGCTTCTTCACCATCAGAAAAATAGCGATGCCCAGTCCAGCCACATTGCTGATCATGCCTATGGTGCCGAAGAAGTGCAGTGGGCGCGACAGGTAGCGCAGCAGGAAGCGGATGGTGATCAGGTCGAAGAAGACGCGGAAGGCGCGCCCCAGGCCGTAGTGCGACTCGCCGCGCTCCCGCACCGTGTTCTTGATCGGAATCTCGCAGATGGTGGCGCCATGCCATGAGGCCAGCGCGGGAATGAAGCGGTGCAGTTCGCCATAGAGCGGCACCTGCGCCAGCAGTTCGCGGCGGTACGCTTTGAAGGTGGTGCCGAAGTCGTGGATATCCACGCCGCTCAATTTCGCCATCAGCCAGTTGGCGCAGCGCGAGGGAATGCGGCGGAGCCAGAGGTTGTCAATGCGCTCCTTGCGCCAGCCGCTGACGATGTCGTAGCCCTCGGCGAGTTTTTCCAGAAAGCGCGGAATGTCGACCGGATCGTGCTGCAGGTCGCCGTCCATGGCGATGACGTATTCGCCGCGGGCATGGTCGAATCCGGCGGCCAGCGCCGGCGTCTGTCCGAAATTGCGCCGCAGCTTCACTACCACCACGCGGCTGTCCACGGCCACGATTTCGCGCAGCAGGCGGAAGGTGCCGTCAGTGCTGCCATCATCCACGAAGACCAGCTCGAAGGAATCGGGCTGGGCTTCCATGACCACCTTCAGGCGGTCATAGAGATCGGTGACGTTTTCCTGCTCGTTGTGTAGAGGAATGACGATGGAGTACTTCGGCACGTTGACATTATAACGGTGGCGGCTCGTCATTAGGGTTGTCGGTTATCGGTTTTCGGTAGTCGGTACTCGGTAACACAAGCACCTGCCGCAACCCCCGAGAAACCGTGAACCGACAAGCGAGAACCGTGGGCCTAATTCCCGTGCAGCGCGTAGCCGGGTTCCAGCGGCAGCTTGCCGTTGAGCTTCACGACGTTGACGCTGCTGGTGATAGAGTAGATGTCGATCAGGCCGACGGCGCCGGGAAGACTTTCCACCAAGCGGATGACCTCGGCATCGCTGTTCACGATCGCGAAGTAGCCCGGATTGGCGGCCAGGAGCGATTTGACCCGATCGGGGGCGGCGCCGAAGATTTTTCCCAGTGCGATCTTCATAGCTGGGGTGGTGGGATCGCGCAGCACGAACGTGACCCTGCTGCCTCCGGGCCAAGAAGGTAGCGCAGCATTCGCGAGCTTGCCTAGATCGGAAGACGTGAGGGTGCGGACGGAATTTGCCTTATTGACAATGAGCGCGAGATCGCGAGCGCTGCAGATCGCGGACGCGCTCAGCAGAAATAACCCGAGCGCGCACACACGACGAATGCTGAAAGATGGCGTAGCTTCTCTCCTGCCCGCGTGATTTAAGCGCAGAAGGGGTGTGGAAGGCAATTGGAAACGCGTAACTCGTCCGATTTCTGGAACAAGAGTCGCGCTGCAACGGATTGCATTTGAGCACAAAACGAGTTACATCACGGCCGATGCATAGAGCCTTGCTGATGGCACTACTCTGTTTGTCAGTTGCCGGCGCCGCGCAGGAAGCGCCGCGAGGCCGTTCGGCAGCGTCAAAGATAACGAAGCACACGTCGGAGGCCACTACGGTCTTGCCCGTCACCACTGCTTCGGCCCAGGCGCGCGCCCTTTACCAGCAGGCGATGACCGAGTCGATGAATTTTCACCTTGATCGCGCGCTGGTGAAGTGGCGGGCAGCGGTGAAACTCGATCCTGATTTCGCGCTCGCGCACCTGATGATCGCCTTTCGCACGCCGGATCCGAAAGAGGCCAAGGCCGCACTGCAGCGGGCAAACACAGCGGTGCGAAAAGCCACCGACGGGGAGCGTCTGTTCGTGCGCTGGATCACGGGCATTCGCGAGGGGAATTTCGTTTCCGGGATCGCGGCCATGAACGACCTGATGGCCAAGTATCCGCGCGATCAGCAGATGCTGTCGCTGGCAGGCAACTGGCTGATGGTGCGCTCCAGCTACGATCGCGCCGCAGAGGTGCTGAACCGGGCGCTGGCGGTCGATCCCAATTATCCGCCGGCCCTGAATTCGGCCGCGTACGCCTATGCGCAGATGGGCGACTTCACGAAAGCCATCGAGTTGATCCGACACTACGCCGAGGTCATCCCCAACGAGCCGAACGCGCAAGATTCCTATGCCGAAATCCTGCGCATGGCGGGCAAGTTCGACGAGGCCATCGAGCACTACCGGGCGGCGCTGAAAATGGCGCCGGGATTCTCCCTCCTGGGCCTGGCGGACACGTACGCGTTGAAAGGCGAGGAAGCGAAGGCACGGGCGGCCTACACGCGCTGCCAGGAGCGGGCGGAGATGTCGGAGGACCACATCCTGTGCCGCTTGCAGTACCCGATCACGTATGTGCGGGAGAAAAATTATGGCGCCGCCGACGAGGCGTTCGAAGCGACCGCCAAGTGGGCTCATCAACACAATTTGGGCTTTGCCGAGGCGCAAGCACATCGCATGATGGCCGAGTACCAGCGGGACGATGCGGCGGCGCTGAAGCATCTGGAGCGCGCGGCGGCGGCGCTGGATGAACATGCCAGCGTTTCCAAGTCGGACCGCGACGATGAGATGGCGCGTATCCTGCGGTGGCGTGTGATGCACGCGTCCCATGCCGGGAACAAAGTACTCGCGGCCAAGGCGCTGCAAGAACTCGAAACGATGGCCAACGCAACGCAGAGCGAGAGCGTGCAGCGTTCGTACCACGCGGCCGTGGGAGCGGACCTGATGGCCAAGAGCAAGCCGGCGGAAGCAATCCCACATCTCAGCGAGGATGTGAAGGACGCGTTCTCCATGGCGCTGCTGGTTAAGGCGTACGAGGAAATGAGCGATGAGAACGGGGCGGCGGCGGAACGCGCGGAATTGATCAACCAGAATATCCCGACCATCGAGAACGCGCTGGTGGCGCCAGCTTTCCGCTCGGGCGCGCGGCAGTAATCAGGGGAAGGGGTGAACGCCTCTCAGCGGCAGCGGACGGCGTTGTTGGCGAGGGTGTTGGCCTCGAGGTTCAGCTCGCGCGGGATGTGGCTGATGGTGAATTCCAGGGCGCGCGCCAACTTGCGGCAGGTCCAGTTGAGGGAGTACAGGCGCGGACTGCGGCAAGCATACTCGCCGGTCATCTGGCGCACGACAACTTCCGAATCGCAATAGACCTGGAGCCGCTTGGCGTTGCGGGCCACGGCGAGCTGCAGCGCTTCCAGGACCGCGGCGTACTCGGCCACATTGTTGTCCTGATGCCCGATCCATTTGGAGATTCTGATGGTTTCGCCTCCGGGGGCCTCCAGCACGATGCCAATGCCCGCTGGCCCCGGATTCCCATGCGAACCGCCGTCGACGTAAGCTACCAGTTCTGACATCCCAGCCCTGTTGGAGACACAATGAACCCGATAGGATTTCTTGGTCAAGCGTTTCGTTTGGTTCCCCTGTTGAATTCGGCGCCTTTTGTGGAAAAATCTGTGGATAAGACGGAATTGGGATTAGCACTTTCGTAACCATTGTTTTTTGTGCAAATTGCCCGCCCCGAAATTAGCCGCGAAAATTTTGTCATTGCACCGAACATGAGCGTTGACAATTGTGAATCCAGCATTAATATTCCGCGCGTCGACGGTCGAAAGGGTTGGCGTCAATCATCGGTCGCCAGTCCAAAGTAGACTGGGTGATCCCAAAGGCGGGGCGACCCGCTGGAGGGCCGGACCCGAAAAAACCGACGGGTACTGCGAGGTTCCGTTGGGGTTCGGCACTGCGAAAGCAGCGATCACATCAGGGGCTGTGACGGTACATGCGTCCACGTCGTTAACTCCCTCGCAGGAGTTGGCGGCTAGACCATAACCAATGTCACGGCCCTTTTAATTTTTCCCGCCTGTTTTCTCCCGAAGCCTGACTAAGCCCATGCTGCCGAGGACATTTACAAGAAAAATTGAAAGTTTTAATTTAATCCCTGTTTTCCGCGTGTTTTCCGAAGGGTTTTCAACATTTGCACCAGAAGCGGGCATTGACACTAATTCTAGTGATGGTAATCTGCAGCGCGTCGACGGTCGAAAGGGTTGGCGTCAATCATCGGTCGCCAGTCCAAAGTAGACTGGGTGATCTGGAAAGCGGGGTGACCCGCTGGAAGGCCGGACCCGAAAAAACCGACGGTTCTGCGAGGTTCCGTTGGGGTTCGGCACTGCGAAAGCAGTGATCGCATCAGGGGCTGTGACGGTACATGCGTCCACGTGGTTAACTCCCTCGCAGGAGTGAACGACTAGACCATAACCAATGTCACGGCCCTTTTAATTTTCTCCCGCTGTTATTTCCGACCTACTCCATTGGCTCGCGTGCTCAAAGCCGTAGTCTTCCCTCGCAGAAAATCCAGGTAGCGCTGTTCATCAGACTTATCGGATGCCTGGCGGACGTGGCGGATGGTGTGGCCGGTCACGATGTGGCAGATTTCCTCTCCCAGGTTGACGGCGTGGTCACCGGCGCGCTCCAGTTCATTGGCAATGAACAGCATATGCACGGCATTGCGCGTCGCGGTGGAAGCGCCGTCCAGCAATCGGAAGAACAGCAGATTGCGATGGCGGTCGATTTGGGCGTCGGCGCGCACAATCCTGAGGGCAATATCGACGTTGCGCCGGGCGAGGCCCGCGTAGGCGTCTCGCAGCATCGCTTCCAGCACGGTCGCCATTTCGATCAGATCCTTCAGGTCGGCCATATCCACGGTGTTGTCCAGGACCTGGGCGCGCGAGGCGGCGGAGCACAGCAGGTCGCCGATTCGTTCCAAGTCAATCAGAAACTTCATGCAAACGAGCAACTCGCTGGCATTGCCGGAGTCCACCAAAGTAACCGCGTAGGAGACGCGCTCGTCGAGCTCGTGGTCGATGAGATCGAGCTTGCGCTCGCACTCCGCGATCTGAGCGAACGCGGCGGGCGACTTGCTGGCCAGCGCGTCGGCGATGGCGGCGGCCGCTGTCCGCGCCAACTCACAAGCGGCCAGCGTCATTTCAAGGAACTCGGCGTAGATGGGAGAGACGGAGGGCAGCTTTTCCGCTGTGCTCATGGGAAGATTACATGTTGGGGGTATGAATGAGTGATGAACACGCGGTTACAGGATGGTAAAAACGGCAGATTTGCCGTCGTAACGGCGAGGGTATTCGCAGCCCAAAATGGAACACCGAACCCCAGCCTCGGCTCGGGACGATAGCCAAACATCCTTGCTCTTTGGTTACTTGTGCCGGCGTCAGCCTAGGGCAATGATGGAAAATATGCCACCGATCCCCGGAGTCGCAGGAATCGCTACTCGATCTGGCAAGCGCAGAAGTGAACGCATCAAGCTGAAGATCCCCCTCACCATCCATGTCGGCAATATAGTGCTGAAAGCCGAAACCGTCAGCGTCAGCAAGCATGGAGCCAAGATTCGGATCATCAGCGTAAGCGAGAAACTGGCTTGCGGGGAACGGATGCGGGTGGCCATCCGGACAGGCCGGCAGCCCCAGACGGCGCGCGTGGTCTGGCTGGACAAAACCGCTGAACCGCACTGCGGGATCGAACTCGACGACCCGAACAATTTCTGGGGGGTACATTTTCCCAGCAAAACGGGCGAGGATGGGCGATGGCAAAAGACAACGGCGCCACCAACGCAGCATACGACGGCGGCACCGCAAGCCACCGAAGCGCTCGGCGCCATGCCTCCCATTGAACTGCGCATCATACCCCGTGGCGCGCCGGCGGTCGGGCTGGGCGATGAGACGGACACACGAACCATGCCCGCCGTGGTGACAGGAATGTCGGCGATTCGTATGCCGTTGACGGAGAACGTGGACATCGTGTTCACGCGACCCGATGAGGCGACCGCGCTGCTGCGTGATCTGGTGGAACCCGGCACGACGGTGCGACTGATATTTGCCAAGGACCGGGTGATCATGGGCCAAGTGGCCGCTATCGGTACGCAGAGACAGGCAGGCAAATGGCGCGTGCGCATCAAGTGCGATGCGCCCTGCTTCTGAAACAGCGGCTATCTGCGCTCGGCCGTATTAGGGCTTCGGCAGATTCAGGTGTGCCGTCAGCGTGCCGAGGTAGCCGGTAAGATTGTCACGAACGGCGAGCCGCAACTGGTATTCGCCGGGCGAGAGGTCAATCTCAACCGGCACCAGGAGCCCGCGCTGTTTCACTTGCGCATACTGAGCCGTATCGATGGTGGTAGCTACCGTCTTCCCTTCTCGGGCGGCCAGTTTGCCGTCAGGAGAGAACGCCGCCACCACAAAATCCAGATCGAGCCTAACGCCACCCTTGTCCTCCTCCGTGGCGATACTTTCCGGCCTGACTAAAAAGCGGACGGGCAGTTGCGCCTTGGCTGCGGGCGCGGGAGGAACGATCTGGGCGTCGAAGAGCACCATGGTGGACTGCAAATTGCTGCTGTAGAGCGTGCCCATAAGCTCGGCGTCCTTTTCCTTGGCGGAAGACTTGCCCGGTTCGACCGCAAAGTAACCACGGCGATAGCGAAGCTGAACCCCCGGCCGCTTGACCCTGACGGAGAACTTGTGGAATTGATTGTCCTGTTTCTTCCTGCCGGGGTAATAGCCGAGGGTGTAGTAGGTGCCGCCGTCGCCGCCGGCGGTGGCAACGCAGTTATCAACGTCGTTGCGGTTCTTGAAAACGCGGCCGCCAGTCTCGTCGGCGATTTCAACCATGCTCGCCTGAGAATCAAGCATGCTTGAACTGGACGCGGCGACCGTCTGGCCATAGTCATTACCGATCCGCAACAAGCCGCCGCTCGTCCCCTTACTGCTGGCGTCGCTGATCCCTATCGCACCGATCAGACCGCGGGCGTCGACGGGATAGATGGAGATCTGCGCATCGGTCAGCAAGGCGGCCGTGCGCCGCACGCCCTCGCTGGTTTCCTGCCGCACCTGCTGGTTGTACGCCGCGTAGGTTTGCTCCTGGGGAAGCGGCTCGCCTCCCCGGGCATCCCGGGCCATGGGAACAAACGTGGTTTCATTGGTCACCGGATCCAGGCTGACAGGAAACCCGGCAGTCACCCAGACCAGGTTTTTTCTTCCTGGTCTTCCAGCGAGTTCCCGAGCAATCAGGGTCATGGCGGCCAAGGTAGTACCTATGCGGTTCTCGAGCATGGGAGTGGCCTGCTCGGCCTGAAATTGCGACATGATGGCAATGGCGGCTGCCGACGCATTCGACAGGCCATGCAGGCCGGCGGCCGCTCCCGTCGCCGCTGCCGCGGAACTCGTGTCAAGCGGGGCCATCGTCGATCCATGCTGGGGGAGAGATACCGGGTGGAATGCCTCGATGGCCGACTTCAACACCTGCGGATCGCTGGTGAAGTCCTGCAGCTTGTACAGGCGGTTGCCGAGCGCGTACACCGCGGTTTGCTGACCGGGTTTCACCTGCGTCGCCGCATAGCGGATCAGTTCCATGCGGGCTTGCGACTGGTCGGTAAAGGGGGTATTCAGGGCATCGATGAGGAGGACAGTCAAGGGGCCGGACGGCATGGTGTATTCCGGCCGGTTACTGAAGATATTCGGGGGCAGCGACGGCAGGGCGCTGGGCGGCACCGGAGTCTCCAGGCTAAAGATCGCGATCTTCTGTTTCTTTCCGCTGTCTTCGAGCGTGAAATCGTCGGCTTTGAGGTCGGTGACGGGCGTGCCATCCTTGCTGGTGGCGATCACATCCAGCACGACCAGCCGTGTGGTGATGCGGACCGCCGGGGTGACGGCGTCGGGCGAGGGCTGCTGCGCCAACAGGAGGTATCCCGCCGCCAAAACAACGGGGACGATAGCGAGGCTGACCAGCCAACGATGGCTCTGCACAGGAAAACCTCCGCAGTTCAAGCCTGGGAATTCTGGATGGTACACCGAGAGCGGAACAACACAAAACGACTCTGGCGAGGAAAAACTGGAGGCCCTGGGCAGATTCGAACTGCCGACAAGCGGTTTAGGAAACCGCTGCTCTATCCATCTGAGCTACAGGGCCGTTCCGACCTTCCCATTATCTCACCTCAATCTGGCGTGGCAGACATGGCGCGAGAATCGAGGTTGGAATAGTTTAAAAAATAACTGTAGCCGCGATCGGCGTCGCACTAATTCCGGATGGTCTCCTAAGGAAGCTCTGATCAAGCACGTCGACAGCCCCTCGGTGGCTAAAGCCGTATTCTTTTTGCGGCACTTACGGACTTCAAAAACCGGAGTCAATCAGACCCTCCCTAAGGTTTGGCCTGGATCGAGACCAGTTCCACCTCGAAGATCAGCGTCGCGTTCGGGCCAATCGTTCCGCCGGCACCCGTTTCGCCATAGGCCAACTCGGGAGGAATGAACAGTTGCCACTTCGAGCCCACCGGCATCAGCTGCAGAGCCTCGGTCCAGCCCTTGATGACTCCCTTGACCGGGAAGGTGGCGGGCTGGCCGCGCTTGTAGGAGCTGTCGAACTCGGTGCCGTCAACCAGCGTGCCCCGGTACTGACAGACTACGGTGTCGTCGAGCGCAGGCTTCTTCCCAGTGCCTTCCTTGAGGATCTTATATTGCAAGCCGCTGGGCAGGGTCACCACCCCTTCCTTCTTTTTGTTGTCGGCCAGGAACGCCGCCCCCGTCTGTTTGCCGTCCTGTGCGGCTTTACTCCGGGCCTCCGCCTGCTTGCGCTTCATCTCGGCCTGCAGTTCGGAAATGGCGGCGCGGACATCCTCCTGCGTGAGCAGTGTTTTGCCGCCGGAAAGAGCGTCGCTGAGCCCTCGGCTGAAGATTGCCGGGTCCAGCTCAATCCCCAGCGAGTGAAGCTGGTTTCCCAGGTCCATGCCAAGCGCGTAACTGCGCTTGTCCTTTGCGTTCTTCAGCGGCGAAGCATCCTGCGCGGCAGCAACTACCGCAAACAGTATTATCAAGACTGCCATGACCCGTCGGACTGCCATTGCGACCCCTCCTATGCACCGAGATGGTGGTTATATTACACGCAAAAAAAGGGGGGAGGATGTTACCCCCTCCCCCACAGGTTTACAGGTTTCAGTTGCCCGTGCCGCTCAACGTTACAGGCGGCTTTGTGACAGCCGGAGCTGCAACGTTCACAGTCAAGGTAGCGCTCTTGGCGCCTGCCGAAGTTGGATTGAATCTGACGGTGATAGTACAGGGGGGCGCGCCTACCGCCAAGGTTCCCGGACAGGCGTTGGTACGACTGAACTGGCCGGGGTTCGCCCCTCCGAGAGGGACGCTGCTGATGACCAGCGGGGCGGCTCCTGTGTTAGTCACAGTGACCGTCTGAGCTGGGCTGTTGCCCCCTGCTACCGACCAGTTGCCGAAGGCCAGCGAAGCAGGCGACACCGTGAAGGTCGGCACAGTAACGTTGCCGGTCAGGACCACTGCCCCCGAGGTTGCAGGAGCTGCGACGTTTACATTCAGTGTCGCGGCCTTCGGCGTCGTTGCCGTCGTCGGCCTGAACGTAACGCTGACCGTGCAGGATCCAGTGAGCGGGGCCAGCGCGTTCGCCGCACCCGTCTTGCAAGTGGTCGTATGGGCGAACTGGTTAGTGGAATCGGTGATGCTGTTGATCACCAGCGGGGCGGTTCCCGTGTTGCTAACAGTCACCGTCTGAGCACCACTGGTGACGTTCAACGGTGAGTTGAACACCAGTGATGTTGGCAACACACCCAGAATCGGAATGGTGCCCGTACCGGTCAACGAGACGGTTTGCGGACTTCCCGGAACCGAGTCCGTGATCGTCAGTAGCCCGCTCTGCGGGCCCGTTGCGGCGAGCGCCGGTTGGAACCGCACGTTGATGGTGCAGCTATTGCCAGGCGCCAGGCTCGGAGTGCAGTTTTGGGCATCGAAGAAGTTAGCACTCCAGGTGATGCTGGAGAACTGGATCGTCGTATTGCCCGTGTTGGTGAGCGTCACCTTCTGACCTGCACTAGTGGTGCCCACCAGTTGGTTCCCAAACGTTAGCGATGTCGTGCTCACGGTCATCGAGGTTATGCTCCCCGGTAGCACCGTGATGGGGGCCGAGGTCGTGGCACCGGCGGCGTTGAAGGCCACGACGCGGTAGCTGTACGTCGAGGTCGCAACGGCCGTGGTGTCCGAGAAGGTGGTTTGGTTGGCGAGGGCGCTCCCGACTACCGAGTACGCGCCAGGCTTGCCGTTTTTGGCAACGGCAGCCCGCTGGATTTGGTAGCCGATTTCGTTGCTCGGACTCCCCCAATTGGCGGGGGTGGTGTAGTCCACAAGAGTGCCGTCCGTCCAAGTCAGATTGACCGCTGTGTCGCGCGTGTACCCCACGGACGGGGCAAGCGGGAACGCACGTGACACAAACGTGTTGATCGGCCGCATCATGTCCATCTCTTCGTGGCCGAGGATGTGGCAATGCCACACGTACTCCCAGCCGAAGTTGGTGGGCACGTTGGAAAGCACCGGGCTGATGGGATTCCCCAGCGTGTCCGTGCTGTTGAACCCGTGCGTCGAACCGATGGGGTTCGACGGGTCAAGCGGGCGGACACTATCGGGCACCCCGAAGGGGATCTTCGGAACGATCGGCCGCAGGGCGACGATGGTGTCCTCGAGTGGGCTCACTCTGACGGTATCCTTCCACCCCAGTTCGTTGGCATCGGGCGGGAGGATTCGGTTGTCCCAAGTGATCCGGTTGAGGAGTTGAACGTTGAACAGATGGAAGTGGATCGGATGCGTATCCACTCCGTTGTGGGTGAGCTTCCAGATCTGGGTCCCGTCCGCGTTCGAGGAGATGGGGTCAACCTTGAGACTGCCGGTAGGCAGTTCGATCCCAGCGATGAACTCCGTCGGGGGGTTGATGTACGGATAAAGGATGATGTTCTGTGTGAGTGGCGTTGCGCCCGGCGCTTCAAGGCCGAGGTTAGCGCTCATCCTCCCGTAATCGTCGAAGACCGCCGCGTTCGTCTCGTCGTGAAGTCCCTTGTTCTGGAACGCCATGGTCATCGTGTTGGTTGAGCTGTTGCCCGTCAACAAGGTGTTGAAGGTCATCGACATGTCGGCGATCCTTGCGTACCCGTCCCTGGGCGGCAAACGGTTGAAGGTGATGCCGTAGGCCGAGTTGTAAGCACCCTGCGCGACGATGATCGGATCCAGCGAGGACTCGAACACGCCAGCCGGGGCACCTGTGACCGGATCGAGATGGTGCGCCCACGCCGCCTGGAGAGCCGCGAGCCTTGCGGTGTTGTAGAGGTTAGGTGCCGGACTTCCTGCAGCACCCGGGACTACGACCTGCATGATGGTACGGGTGTTCGGGCCGAAGCCGGGCTGGGTGGAAGGAGCTCCGCCCGCGTCGGTCTGGTCCGGGGCGCCGGTGTAGTAGTCGTAAGACGCAACGCGCGCCGGGAATGCCGCGGGAGCGTCGTTGTAGAGGATTAGCGTCTTGCCGGCGTACGGGCCGAAGTCGACAACCACGTCGGCCCGCTCAGCCGGAGCGAGCAGCAGTGAATGCTTGTCACCGTTTCCCCAATCGAAGCGAGTCGGATCTGTGACCCAAGTCATCACCTGGTTCAGAATCACCACTGGAGCCGGCAGGAAGCCGCCCTCGGTGCCGATCTGAATCCAGGCCGGGCCCGCCGGGCTGATGGTCGTGTCCGGCGTGGGGAAGACGTTCGGGTCGAGCTGTGCAGCCGCCACCAAGGAGGCGTCCAGCGCGACCTCTTTTCCCGTGGGATCGGCCACGTACCACTGCAGGTTGAAGAAGCGGTCGTTGGCCGCGTTCAGGATCCGGAAGCGGTATTCCCCTGCGGTGGGCAACGTGAAAGTCGGGTACGCCGTCCCGTTGACGAGTGGAGTGTCGTTAAACGCCTCCATGCCCGACGACAGGTTCGGGGTTCCCGGGATTAACGGTGGCTCGCACCAGCCGCTGACGTTGGCGTCGCAGGCCGGGTCGAAGTAGGGGTTGTTAATCGGCGGGAAGAACGGAGTCGAGGGCGGCCAAAACCAGGAGCTGTAAAACCACCGTCCGAACCCGTTCACACCCGTGACGTCGCCTGGGTTTTGGGCTGGCATGTAGACGTGCGGAACCCAAACGCTGCCGAATCCGCCCCACCGGGTGGCGTCCCAAGTCGGGTCTTCCGTGGCCAGCTGCTCTGGTGGCGGCACGAAAGTCTTGTCCTGAATGACGAGAGGAATCCCGTAGCCGAGTCCGTCAAGGGGACCTCCGGGGGCCATCAAAGCCTGTTCTGTTGCGTCCGTAACCACGTAGGGAGCGGCCTCGCCCGCGTACACGTTCAAGCGGGTGATGCCCCAGGCATGGTCGTGGTAGAACATCAGCCGGGCGCTTTGCTGGTTGGTATAGAAGAACGTCTGCGCCCCCTTGCCCGGATCGGGCATGTCGGGGACGTTGAACACGCTGACGCCTTCGTTTTTCGTCTTCCCGGGCAAGAGGGTAGCGTCCGGGTATGCCCTGGTTTCGGCTGCCGGGGTGATCCACTGATGCGGCGTGCCATCGCTGATCCACGGCGTGATGCCGCCGTGCAGGTGCAGCGTGGCCCGGTTCTCGGTGAAGCAACCCGCGGGCTTGGGGATCCTCCCGCACATCGGGTTCCGAGCCCCGTCTGTGGTCACACCCATATCCATCTCTATCATTCCACCCATGTCCGGGGCCATGCCCGAGCCCATGTACGTGGTGTCAACCGGCACAAACAGGCTGCCGCCAGCGTCGTTTGCCGGCAGCATGTTGCGGAATAGGATCCGCACCGGGCGATCCCTCTGCGACAGGATCGTCGGGCCCAAGTAGTGTGGAAACGCGTTGGGAGCTACGGTGTTGTCAGCAGTAGTGCACCCTGGCCCGCCGTTAACTGGCAGACATGCTGTGTTGGTGCCGTTATTGAGCTGGATGTATCCGCGCAGCTTGGTCGGCGGAAGACTGGAATGTAGTGTCTCGAAGTACTCGAACAATCCGATCTCGTAGTAGTCGGAGCCCGGATACGTGGCGATGTCCGCCACGGCCACGGGAATGTACTTCCCGAGGGGATCACCGCCAGTCGTTACAGGACCAACGGTGCCGGCAGGTACGCCGAGACCCGGCAGCGGGTCCACGAACTTCGGGATGCCACCGGAGACGATCGGCCCACTGCAAACTGCGGGCGCACCCGTAGCGTCAGTAAGCAGAGCGCACTCGAGGTCTCCATAGCAAGGAGTCGCGCTGAGGTTCGAACAGCTGCGCAATGGCAGCGGACTGGTGGCCCAGTTGGCACAATTAAAATAATCCGGTGCGCTCCCCGGTCCAATTGTCTTCGGTACGCCACCGACAACCGGCGGTAAGCACTGACCGTAGGCCAGCGTACCCAGAAGGAACAGCAGGGCAAAACCAATTATCTTTTTCATTTCTTCACCCCGCTCTGTGCTTTCTTGAGGGCGGCTGCTCGAAGGGCCTTGACGCGGGCCTGGGCTGCGGCCTTTCGTTGAGCGTACGTGATGCGTGTGGCGCGGACGTGCGTCCGTCCCGCAGCGTCCGTAATGGTCATTTGCTGGCCTAGTGGCGCCGAATTCAGTCCACCTGGCGCTGGTTTCATTTGGGCAAAGCCTGGCTCGATGGCGAGCAAAAGGGTAGCCACAATCAATGCCAGGCGTATAAGTTTGAAAGTTGTTCGCGTAATCATCTCGCCCTCCTTCACTGGGCTGGTGCGAATCCTGAATTGCCGTGCTGCGGTTGACTTGAAGGCCTGATCTGAGCCTGGGAATCAGCGCATCCGTCATCAAACGCAAACCAGGGTTCACGCTCTTTCCCTGGGAGGCAGAGCGCTTTGCCCCGGCTGACGCCACACACCATCGCATCGCGGGATTAAACGGAAATTAGATGGGGATTAAATTCTTCTAATGTTTCGGGGACGAGTGGGGTGCCCGGTTAGGCTGGGTTAATCGGGGCGCACGCTCTCGCCACGATTCTTGCTGAGCATCACGCCGACCATCTGCTCCATGCTTTCCGCCAGGCGGCGATTGCTTTCGCGCACCTGCGTCACCTCGTCGCTGGGCGGCTTCCCGGAGGTGTATGCCTCCCACAGAAGATCAATGTTCAGTTGCTGAAGCTTGAGAACCACCAGCACATTGACCAGGATATCGAGCAGATTGGGAGAGAGCCCGAGCTTCTTAATGATTGCCCGGATGTCATCCGCCATGGCCGCGCTCCGCCCTCAGACTGAAAATCGGCTGGTTAACCTGGGTGTTTGTACTACGGCCGGATTAAAAAGAAGTTAGAAGAGTATTAGATTCTTCTAATCTGCGGTCGAAAGCGAGTGGGCTTGGGCTGCGGCTTCGGGAGAGTCCGGCGGCAACAAAGGGAGAAGTATTGTGAACACGCTTCCCTCCCCCACTCTGCTTCTCACCTGGATGACGCCGCCATGCTTCTCAACAATCCACGTCGTCAGAGCCAGGCCCAGACCCCCTCCCCCCGGACCTGTGGGCCGCGAATCGGGGGCGCGATAGAAGCAGTCGAAGATGTGGGGGAGAGCGGCCTCGGCAATGCCCCTGCCGGTGTCGGACACTTCCACCATGGCGCGGTCACCGGCCGACCGTGCCGCGATTTGAACTTGGCCGCCCTCAGGAGTGAACTTAACGGCGTTATCCAGCAGGTTCAGGATGGCGCGTTCGATCCAGCCCCGGTCGGCGGCGAGGAGCGTCTCCCCATCACATGCGACTTTCAAGGAAACTCCCCGGCTCATGGCGACCGGTTTGATCTCCTGTCCCAGGTCGGCGGCGAGTGCACAAACATCGAACTGCCCCATCTCGAACTGGATCTCGCCGGCCTCGGCTCGGGCCAACAGCAGAAATCGCCGGATCAGGCGGTCCAACTTGTCGAATTCTTCCAACTGGCTGGTCAGCAGCTGGCGCCATTCTTGCGGCGGCCCCGGCTGCATCAGTGCAATTTCCGCCTCTCCTCGCAACACGGTAAGCGGCGTCCGCAACTCGTGTGACATGTAGGCGGAGAATTGCTTCATGTGCTGGACCGCATCTTCTAGAAGCGCGAAGACCTGGTTGAAGGTCGCCGCGAGAGCATCCAATTCGTCCCGCGTGCCGCGGTGCGGCAGGCGGCGATGCAGTTGAGTAATGCTGATGGCGCGCGCCTCATTCTGTAGATCCTGCAACGGACGCAGGACCTTGCCTGCCATCCACCAGGTGCCGACAACGCCCACCAACGTCATCGTCGGCAACAGCAAAAAAAGCACGTACTTCAGCGCGGCCAGGTCCTCCAGGTTCTCTTCCAATGACACTCCGACGCGCAGCAAATAAAAACGCCCATTGGCCTGGAACAGCGCGCTTCGCAAGCGCAAGGGCATCCCTTCGACGACGGTCGCGTCGATACCGGGGTGGCTCACCCAACGCCGGACCTCGCTTGCCGGCAGCGCCAGGTGCATCAGGGAAGAGTCGGACGACTGCAGCAGCAACTCACCGCTGGCGGCATCATACAACTCGTAATAGCGCGTGGCCTCGCGCAGGAAATATGCGATCTGGTGATTGCTGGTATCGTAGGTCAGCACCGGCTTGCCATCGCGGAACTCGATGTAACCCCAAAGCCCCGCGCAATGGTCTGCGAGATTGTCGTCGGCGGCCGCGGTGAGATGCATCGCCATAATGCGATACACGGCGATCCCTGCGCTCGCCAGCAGAATTGTGAACAGCGCAGCGTAGAACAGAGCCAGCTTGGTGCGCAGCTTAAGCGACGGCATCATCCTCGTCCGTCAGCATGTAGCCGACTCCCCGGATGGTGCGAATCAGAGGAGGAGAAAAGTTCTTGTCGATCTTGTTGCGCAAGTACTTTACATAAACATCGACAACGTTGGAGACGCTGTCGAAGTGAATGTCCCAGACATGTTCGATGATGCTGGTGCGCGTCACCATGTGCCGCGCGTGCCGCAGCAGGTACTCCAGCAACGCGAATTCCTTGCTCGAAAGCTCAATCTTGCGGCCCGCCCGGCTCACCCTCCGATGCGCTACATCGAGCGTCAGATCGGCGATCCGGTACGTGGCCAGGCTGCGGTCCCCACGGCGCAGCAAGGCTCGAACCCGCGCCGCCAACTCCGCAAAGACGAAGGGTTTGACCAGGTAATCGTCGGCTCCGGCATCCAACGCGGCAACCAGGTCCTCCACCGCGTCCCTGGCCGTCAGCACCAAAACCGGCAACCTGGGCTTTGCTCGCCGCACTTTCTCCAGCACCTGCAGGCCGGACAGCGTGGGCAACACCAAGTCCAGAATCAAAATATCGTAATCCGACTCTCCGATCATGGCCGCGCCCTCGGCCCCGTCGTGAGCCACATCAACCGCGTAGCATTCCTGCTCGAGTCCCTTACAAATGAAAGCGGCGACTTTCTTGTCGTCTTCCGTGATCAAAACGCGCATTGGGCCAACTCCACTCTCTAACTAACCATGCGGCCATTGCCCGGATGCTCTCTGCTCAGGATCGACCACTCACTGCGTCACCACCGGCGCACAACAATGCAGGTGCGCAGATCATAAGGTTGCGAGATCATCACCCGACAGGACGTGTTATCGAACATGGGCCACACGGTTGTCGCTTGGGGGTAGCAGCTACTAATCTAACCAACAATTGGCAATCCAATCAGCGTCAACAGCCGCCATTCTCGAAGCAAATGCCAAAATGGGAAGCACCGATTGCGATCAGCATGAAAACCGATGGCGCAGCAAATCTCAGCAGAGCCGCGCACAAGTGATGGACAAACGAGGCGGAAGCACCTGGAGCGCTTCTTCGCGGAGGAGTACGAACCCAAAGCACGAGAGGGTGATTGGAAAACGAACTATAAACAGCAGCGTCAGCACAACCAAGTGATTCGACGAGAGGCAAGCGATGCGGTGCGCCCGCAGGACCGTTGGCAGGAGGTCAACCTCAGGTGCCACGACAACCATCAGGATGCATACCAGCAGGACAACGCACACCCCAACCTGCATCCGGCGGGAGGTTGCGGCTTGAAACAGAACAACCATCGGAAGGGGCTATGCAGTGCCTGGGACGCACGCCACGTCTGTGACAAGGCGCGAGGAGTGTAGGTCAGGAAGCACGAGCAATCAGTGACTTCAGTCACACGTAATCGTGAGGCGATCACAATGTTCCGCGAAAAACGGTTCTATCCGCTGCCGGTTCGTCAGGCCGGCGTTTCGTGGCGCAACGCGCCTGCCATGCAGTCTCAAACATCCGCGGGGAGTTTGACACCCGACTTGCTGCGAACTGCGCGCTCGTTGTGTTATTAGAGTAGGTAAGTATGTGCGGACGGTTCCGTTTGGGAAAAGGACGTGAGGCGCTGAAAGAATACTTCGGCGCCGAGGTTGATGTCGAGTGGTCGCCGCGCTACAACATAGTGCCGACGGATCTCATACCCAGCGTCCGGCAGAACGCAACCAAACCGGTACGTGAGCTCTCGTTGATGCGCTGGGGCCTGATTCCCTTCTGGGCCAAAGAAGCCTCCATCGGGTACAAGCTGATCAACGCGCGCTCCGAGACCGCCGCCACCAAGCCTGCCTTCCGCGACGCCCTCATCCGCCGCCGCTGCCTCATCCCCGGCGACGGCTTTTACGAATGGAAAAAGCAGGCTAAGCAGCCGTATTGCTTCACCCTGCGCGATGAATCCATCTTCGCTTTTGCCGGCATCTGGGAGCGCTGGAAGGGTCCCGACGGCAACGCCATCGAAACCTGCTCCATCTTGACCACGACGCCCAATGAACTGGCCGCCCAGGTGCATGACCGCATGCCCGTGATCCTTGCGCCCGACGATTACGACCTCTGGCTCGATCCCGGAATTAAGGACACGAAGGAAATCTCCGACATGATGAAGCCCTATGGCGCGGCGCTGATGAAGGCGTACGCGGTCAGCACGCGGGTGAATGCGGTAAAGAACGATGACCCGCAATGCGCCGAGCCGCTGGACATCCCTGGTGACCAGCACACTTTGGCTTTGCGATTTTAGCCGAGGGGAAGTGCGCCCAGCCGCCGTGCCGGCAATTCGTCAGTTGTTTATTGGGAGGGCCTCTGGGCGGCAGAATCGTCAGGCCAGGTTTGGCTGCTCCTCGGTAACGGATACTCTGCCATCGCAAACTGTGGTCCATGGCATTCTCTCCGCAACATTGGCTCCTTGACATTAGCGTACGAAGATGAGATTGCTATACGCTTTTGGGTTTGCCGTTTCCGGCAGAAGGGGCTGCAGTGAGAGTTCGGGTCTTTTACCACGACAAGTGTTTTGACGGCGCCTGCTCGGCGGCGTTGTTCAGCCGCTTCTACAAGGAGCGCATCCGCGAGGACGTGCAGTTCCACTACAGCGGTCTGGTGCACCGCGCCGGCGCGCTGTTCGACGAGCGCCACTTCGACGGCGACGAAAACGCCATCGTGGATTTCAAGTACTCCACCTCGCCCAAGATCACCTGGTGGTTCGACCACCACCTCAGCGCCTTCCTCACCCCCGACGACGCCGCTCACTACGAGCGCGATGCCAGCACCAAAAAGTTTTACAACCCCGATTTCAAATCCTGCACCAAGTTCATCGCCAGCATCGCCGAAAAGCGCTTCGGCTTCAATCCCGCGCCGGTGGCGCAAGTCATCGAGTGGGCCGACATCATTGATGGCGCTTCCTACTCCGATGCCAGGACGGCAGTCGAAATGCAGCACCCGGCAATGAAGCTGACCATGGTCATCGAGTCGACGCAGGACCCCAGCTTCATCCCGCGAGTAATACCTCTGCTCTCCTCCACGCCGCTGGACCAGATCATTGGTCAGCCCTTCGTCGGCGACCTGCTGCCACCGCTCCTGCAGCGCCACGAGCAGTCCATCCACCTGCTGCGCGAACGCGCCGAGTGCAAGGACGGCACCGTCTTCTTCGACGTAACCGATCAGGACCTCGAGGGCTACAACAAGTTCATCCCTTACTACCTGCATCCCACCTGCATCTACAGCGTGGGCCTGAGTAAGAGCAGCTTTCGAACCAAGGTGGCGGTCGGCTCCAACCCGTGGGCGCGCGCCGACAACATGGTTAACCTGGCGAAGGTCTGCGAACGCTACGGCGGCGGCGGGCACGCGCGGGTGGGCGCCATTTCGTTCGAGCCTCACAAGTTCGACGTCGCCCGCAAGGCGGCGCGAGAAATCGTGGACGAACTTCGCGCCAGCTACCGCTCGGCACAATCCTCTTTGCCCCCCACTGCGTAACCGTACCCGGGCGCAGGGCAAGGGCAGTGGTCCGCGAGAGGTGGCCTCGGCGATGCAGGCAAGGATTGGAACTGTGGCAAGCTGGCGGCGGCGCTGGGGCTCAGCTAATCGACCGTGCAGCGCATGACGGCGAACAGCGCTGGACTGCGTCACCGCGCCGACTCCGTAGCGCTCGTCACCACGGCTTGAGGTTCCTCGGCCTCGTCGCCGAGAAATTCCTGTACCAGGAAGAGCGGCCTGCGCTTACATTCCGTATAGATCCGGCCGATGTATTCGCCGACAATGCCGAGGCTGAGCAACTGCAATCCTCCGAGGAACAGCATGCCGGTAAACAGCAACGTCCAGCCTTCCACCCAGACGTTGGTAAACAGCCGCAGGACGAGGGCATACACAATGCCAAGCCCGGCCAGGGCCGCCGCCAGGGCGCCGACAAGGGTGACAAGACGCAACGGCATAGTCGAGAACGAGACGATTCCATCGAGCGCCAGGTTGAGCATCTTGCGCATCGGATATTTTGTCTTCCCAGCCAAGCGGGCGGAGCGATCATACTGCAACTGTGTTTGTCGGAAGCCGATCCAGGTGGTCAAACCGCGGACCAACCTGTGCGTCTCCCGGAGCGAGATCATCGCCTGCACGGCTTTCCTGCTCATCAGGCGAAAATCACCGGTGTCGACCGCAAGGGGCGTATCGGAAAGACGATTGATGAGGCGATAGAAAGCCCGCGCGGTCCAAAGCTTTAGCCAGCCTTCACCCTCACGCGAGCGGCGGGTGCAATTCACCACGTCGTACCCAGCGCGGAGCTGCTCCAACAGGCTGGGCAGTAGCTCAGGCGGATCCTGCAAATCGGCGTCCATGATGGCGACAGCATCGCCGCGGGCAAATTCGATACCTGCCGAAATCGCCAACTGCTGTCCGAAGTTGCGGGACAGATTTAGGATCTTCGCCCTGGAATCCTGGCGGTGAAATTCGCACAAAATGGCCAAAGTTTCGTCGCGGGAGCCGTCATTGACGAAAATCAGTTCGTAGGAAATACCGGCCTGCTGGAGAATGCCGGAGAGCCGCCGGTAGCATTCGCGAACGACCTCCTGCTCGTTGTAACAGGGGACAACCACTGACAATTCCGGTCGCGCGTGCATCGGGCGAGAATCCCTTGGTGGCAGAGAAGCGAACAGGACGATAATACATTAGTGGCGCCCGGATTCTGAGTTGGGGGTCCTTTCTCGCGACTGGAGTTGGAGGCACGAGCACGACCGCGACCCCATGCAGGCAAGCGTGGCCCTCGCCACGGCGCGCAACGAAAGTCCGCAGCCGGCCGCGGAAAAAGGGAATCCCGCGCCTTTGCGGGATTTCCAAGCATAGCGGAAAAGCCCCGCACTTGGACTTTTCCACGAAGCGTCTTTTTTTCTGACCTCCTGCTCACAAAATCTGCTGTCAGAACCCTGTCTACGAATTAACGGACATCCTCGCGGTGAGTCGGTGACCGATATGTTGTTGGCGGCTCCGCTCCGCCGCTCGGAGTAAAATTGGGGGATGGGGGAGGTTACAGTGTTGACGGCTACCGCGATTTCAGTTGCCGCCGGCCTAGACCGATAAGCCCGAGCAAGCCAGAGCCGAGTAGAGCGAAGCTGGCTGGTTCGGGGACTGAGTTCACATTGAACGTTACTGGCGTAGAGGGATTGCCACTCTCATCGCGGGTAAGGCAATTCGAGTTCTGGCAGGTAGCAACTGTGCCACCATTCCCCCAGTTGAAGAGATTGTACTGAATTCCACCGACCAGGAACGAGACGCCTTGCGTGTCGAGGCCCGGCGCAGTGTCATAGACCAGGTTGTCATTGCTGGCAAAGCCGCCAGGATTAAGCAACGTCATGCTGTTTGGCGCTCCGTTGAAGGTTCCGGTCAAGCCGGTGACCAAATAGGTGTGCCAATAAACTGCGGTGACTGTCATAGTTCCAGTCGCCGTGTAGTTGCCAGCCGGACCAGTGCCGGTAAAGTTAAAGGCCATCTGGTCGGCGAAAGCAGGTGAGATCGCCAGCAAACATACGGCGACCACCAGGAATAACGACTTTTTCGACATTCTGCACCCCCCTTTGTGGTGTGCGTTTACAACTGTTTTGGCCTTCTTTATTCAGTCTCACCTAGGCCGAGATTTCCCGAAACTGAACCGCCTCATTTGACCGCTTCAGGAAGAGGCACAATGCCAAATTGCACTTTTCCAGCCAGTCCTCGGCGCGCCGCCGCGCAATTTCGAGGGCTAAGCGCGGCGAGATTCCAGGCCACTCAATGTGTTGGGCAGTAAGAACTTAGGTCGACAGTAGAACGCGTTCGAGGAGAAGTTACGAAGGTTTGCGGGGCTGGTGTGAGGTAGTCGCGGAACCTTCATCATGCAAACTATTGCAAAGCTAAGGAATTCACTTTCTCTCTGACAAGCTGATCTGCGCCCCGAAAACTAGTCGATGGAAATGCGAATACTGCGCTAACGATGGCCCGCCAGGATCGAATGAGGAGTCGCGCTATAGAGTCGCTATGGCGAGATGGACGTGAGCGAGGCGAGGTGGCTGCGGCAGGTCGAGGAGGAGGAACCGGCGTTGACCGAACTGCAGATCCTTGGGGTCAAGGACATCCTGATCACTGCGTGGATGGTGGGCAACCTACTGGGACTCGTAGGCGCCGATATCCCATCCAGCGCCTTGCGGGCGAGTGGCGCCGCCAATGTCCTTACGAATGTCAATTCTGTAGCGGTTCTGGAAGACAGCATAAACCGCGGATTCGGCACCGGCATCTATGGCTGGCGAACGCCGCGGCGCAGTTTGCAGGTGCAAATCAGGCGTGGCCGTGCTAACAAACAGCGGATTCTGGTTCTTGCAGCTCTTACAACTCGACCAGGGTTGCGTGGTGGCCAGAGCAGCGCCGTTGTTGTAGAAGATGTTGTTGCGCCAGGTGATGGTACCTCTGCCCTCCGCAAATTGCTCATAGCCGCCGGAGTTGTTGCGGTACTGGAAGACGTTGTTTTCGATCTGGATCGCGCCCGCACCCGGCGGAGCGCTGATTCCGGCGATGTAGTCATACACCGAGTTATTCACGACATAGGTGTGAGCGGAGCTGCGGATGACAAAGGCGCCCGTGTTGTAGGGATGAAACTTGGCAGCGACGATGTGCCACAATAGGTTGCCGATCAGATAAACATTGTCCGCCGCCCCGTTGTCGGATGCCAGGTCGAAACCGACGGTCGAGTCATGGCAGGTGTTGAATAGGAACCAGATGTAATCGTGATCGTACTGCGCGCCGTAGCAATGTCCCGGGCCTCCCGAGTTTGGCCCGAAAGTATCGGCTTCGTTCTGCGAAAAGATCACGTCCTGGGCGTCTTTAACCCACCCCCCCGACTGGCGGTTGTTGGTCGAGGAATTCTTGCCGAAATAAATGTGGTGAATGTTGGTCTTGTGACCCTGCTGCGCTTCTATTTGTATGGTGTCGCCACTGCAACGAGCGAACCTGCTGTGGGTGATCCAAACGTTGTTCGCGATACCGTTGACGACGACGCAGTGCCAGTCCACGTCCTGGGTCGGATTCAAGGGGCCGATATCGTGGAAGTCCACGTTATCGATGACAACGTCATGAACGAGGTTGGGACCCGAGTTGTAGCCCCAGTTGCCGATCCCTATTCCCCCGCCGTTGCGCGTGATGGAAAGGTCCGTGTTGCCGCCGGACACTTCACTGTCACGGAGGACAAGATGGTGATTCTCGGCACCGTCGGGGAGGCCAAGCCCCCAATCCAGCGAGGTGGAACTGGCAGCACCAAAATTCAGGTTCTCCATGATGATGTAGGTGGAGCTGTCGGTGTACCAGGTGGCGGCAATCTTCGGCCGGGAGGCATAATCTTTTCCCCGCACCCATACGGGGCCTTCCCTGTTGGCTGCCCAAGCGTTACCGTTGCCCTTCCAACTGAAAGGCAGAGGGTAGGTCTGATTGCCATGGACCTCCACCAGACTGCCCGGTCCAAGCGTGCGAGGTACGGTGCAGCGCACTCTGCCGGCAGCAGGGTAGCCGTTCTTATTGTTGTCGCTGCAGGCACCATAGGTGCCCGTCGTATCCACGTAATAGAAACCCGCAACCGCCGAAGTCCAAGGACTCGGGCGGGCCGGGGCCACTTCGTTGACGCCGAAGGAGGGCACGGGGATCCCGATTGGCGCCTGCCAGGCGGGTCTGGCCAAGGCGGCAGGGGGTGAGCCCTGCGTGCCGGTAACCTGGCAGGCGGCAAAGATCAGAGTGATTCCGCATCCTGTCAGCCAACGGAGCGTGCGCATTCTTGGCAAACCTCGGGGTACCGCTGACTGAAAGCCACTGTGCTGCTATGCTTTCCAAGCGGTGGGCAGCAAGTTACCACGAAGCTAGCCGAGCAACAACCAATTCAATTCTGGAGTGGCGCCGATGCCTACAAAGTCTCTGGCGATTGCGAACTCAAACGGGTATATTGCTGTTTCAAAGCCTTCATTCTTCGATCAAACACTGCCTTCGCCTTAGCGCGAATCAGAGGACTGTGTGCAGTCTTTGACTTGGAAGTACCGCCGCGTCCGCAGCATGTCTGGAGATGAGCTCGCCTGGAGGCTCCGATCAATGCTGCGGGATTCCGTGGACCGCTGCCGGTTCTCGATGGGACTAGTGCCGGGCCCCGCCGCAGTCGCCGGCAATGGAAGTGGGGAGCCGACAGCGGGTTTCCGCGCCACCGATATGAACATCGGGGAATGGAACGCACCAACCGCCAAACCACAGGAAGCGGTCTGGCGCGGGCGCTTGGTCCGGCAAGCCGACGCGATTGCCCAGCGGCGCCTCAGTTTTTTCGACCTTGGCGATTGCCACCTCGGCGATCCCATTGACTGGAACCGCGATCATGCCCATGACAAGGCGGCGCCGATGTGCTTTGCGCCGTCTGTAGACTACCGCGACTTCCAACTCACTGGTGACTGCAAGCTAGTATGGGAACCGAATCGCCACCATCACCTGGTTGTGCTCGGTCGGGCCTACCGCGCGACCGGGGAGGTGCGATATGCCGCGGCGGCACTGGAACAACTGGACTCCTGGCTGATCCAGTGCCCGTTCGGCAAGGGGATGAACTGGCGAAGCCCACTGGAACTGGGAATCCGGCTGATCAGTTGGGTATGGCTGATCGACCTGATTCGCGATTCGGGGCTTTTGATTGGCGCGCTGCGCCAGCGGGTGCTGCACTCCGCTTACCTGCACCTCTGGGAGATCACCAGGAAATATTCACGAGGATCCTCGGCCAACAACCACCTGGTGGGCGAAGCCGCGGGGGTTTTCGTCGCCACCAGTTATTTCCGCGAATTTGCCAACGCACAGCGCTGGCGGGAGGAGAGTGCCCAGATATTGAGCCGCGAGATCCTTGCCCAGAGCTATCCGGATGGGTGCACGCGCGAGCAGGCGCTGGGGTACCAGGTCTTTGTCTTGCAGTTTTTCGTGATCGCGGCAGTGGTGGCCCGAGGAACGGGGCAAGACTTCCCCCCGGCGTACTGGGAGCGGATGGAGAAGATGTTCGATTTCCTAGCTGCCATGGTCGAAGGCGGAAGCACGGTCCCCCTGTTTGGCGACTGCGATGACGGATACGTATTGGATCTCGGTGCACGCGACGTACACGGCTTGCTGGCGATTGCGGCGATCCTTTTTGGCCGTGGCGATTTCAAGGCTTTGGCAGAAAACTGCGAAGAGCCTGCGCGATGGCTTCTGGGCCGCACCGCCTTTGATCGCTGGCAACAGCTCCCAGCGAAGGCGTCGGCAACACTGGATGGGCGGGCTTTTCCTGACGCCGGCTACTATCTCCTGCAGTGCGGTATTCGGGGAGCGGAAGACGCGATCAGTGTCGCGTTCGATTGCGGCGAGCTCGGCTTCGGAAGCATCGCGGCCCATGGTCACGCAGACGCCTTGAGCTTCAGCTTGCGCGCCTTCGGAGTGGATGTGTTTGTGGACCCGGGAACCTATGACTATTTCACCTACCCGGAGTGGCGCAGCTATTTTCGCAGCACCCGGGCCCACAACACGCTCGTGATCGACGGCATGGACCAGTCTGAGATGCTCGGCCCGTTTCTCTGGGGGCGGCGCGCCCGGGCCAAGTGCCTGGGATGGGGAACCAGCGCGGAAGGGTCAAGAGTTAGCGGCGAGCACGATGGCTACTTGCGGCTGCCCGATCCTGTGATACACCGCCGCACGCTGAACTTGGACGCCCGCTCCCGCGTGCTCACGATTTCGGATGAAATGCTGGGGCGCGGGGAACACGACATAACCATATGTTTTCACCTGGGCGAGGAATGTAAGCTGTTGAAAATGGAAGGTAATCTCTGTCAGATTGAGGTTGGGAGCGGCGCCATCGCACTGCAACTAGATACCCGATTGCGGGTTGAAACGGCTGTCGGCAGCGAATCTCCGATCACGGGCTGGGTCAGCCGTGGCTACCACCAGAAGAGTCCGTCCACCACAATCTTCGCGCGCGGCATGTTTGAGGGGAACCAAACCATCATCTCCCGAGTGAAGATCGGCAAGCCTGGCGAGGCGAGTGGCTACGGCAGCAGATAGCGGAGTCAATACACACGTCATTGGGCTACTCCATCCAACTCGCCGACCTCAAGCGGGATCAGCCGGAAGTCTTGACCATTTTCAGGGGTAGTGATCTTCACATCCAGGAAGACCGATACGCCTGGCTGTACGATCAGAGCCCCCTCGGTCCGGCGTCCTGCTGGTTGGCGCTGCATGACGGTACCGCGGTTGGCACCTGCTCGCTGTTGCCGCGACGTTTCTTGATCAATGGCAAGATATGCCGGGCCGGTGTGGCCTGCAATTTCGGTGTCACCAAAGAGCACCGGGTACTCGGTCCCGCACTGATGCTGCAGAAAGCGACTTTGGCGGCGTGCGACCGGAGAGATTTCGATCTGGTTTACGGATTTCCGAATCAAGCGGCGCAACCGGTGCAGTTACGGGCCGGATATCGGCTACTCGGGGAAGCGACTATGTTCGTCAAGGTTCTGAAATCGCATTCTTTCCTTCGAAAGCGACTTCAGGGAACCAATCACAGGCTGGTTTCGGCCCTGAGCCGGGGTGTGGACACGCTACAGCGCTATGTTTCCAGAGAGCGTTGGTACCGGAGGAGCGCGGACTGGAAATTCGAAGGGCTTTCCCGGTTCGACGACCGCTTCGACCTACTTTGGAAGGAAGCGGGGCAGCATTACACCGCGATCGCGGAGCGGACATCGGCCTACCTAAACTGGCGATTCGTCTCCAGTCCGCATCGGCGCTTCACGATCTTCGCACTCAGCAACCGCAAGACGGATCAGGTTTTGGGCTACATCGTCTCTTATGAGGAAAAGGAAGAGGAGGGCAAGGTCCGCATCGCCGACGTATTCACCATGGGCATGGCGGAGTTGGACGCAGTGCTGTCAGAGTTCCTGCTGGTTCAGCGGCGGGCAGGGACTCCGTCGGTCGCGTTTCTCTTTCTTGGCCGGAGCGCTGTGATGGAAGAGTTCCGGCGACTCGGATTTGTGCCGCGAGCCTGCCAAGCAAAAATGCTCTACTACGCCAATACTGATTGCTTGCCACTGCTTCCCGCCGAGCAGGAAAAGTGGTACATCGTCGAAGGCGATTCTGACTTCTGATCGGAAACCGTTCCCCGACGGCCTTTCCGGGCTCAATCGAGCTTGCCTCTGCTGCGGGCAGCACTCCGCGCGGCACCGGCGCCTCTCTGGTGCACGGTTTAACGGACGGGTAGCCGCATGGAAGTCCTTACGGATCTTGATACCACTCGTACGCGCCGATGTCCCACGCGAGGCCATAGGGCCGGGCGGTCGCGTCGCGACCCATGTTGATAATCTTCGATGCGCCGCCAAACAGATTCTCGATCAAATCGCTAGTGCCCGTCGAATAGAAGTTGTCAAAGGCGGCGTAGACGTCGGCAAGGGCGCCGGTATCTCTTGCAGCAGAGGTCGAGGTCAAGTGGGGATCGGTGGGCGAAACGAACGCCGGGCTGCCCGTGAAACAATGCAAACACAGACCGTAGGCCGACGCGAAAGCCGCCACCGAGGTTTTGTTCGGGTCCGAGCCCCAGCGCAGCCCGTGGGCCGCAGATACCTCCGGCAGATTGTTGTAATCAAGCGTGTAGGAGCTCAGCGGGACATTGTCGGCGAAGCCCAGCGTATAACCAGTCGAGCCATCGGCAAAGCCGCCGATGATGTTGTTCAGGATTACTTTCGCGCTGGCGTATCCAGTCTGAATCCCGAATATTCCGTCGCTGATGCCCCAGATGGTGTTGTTCACGTACCAAGCAGGATTGCCGCCGTGGTCGGATATGCCGGCGGCGGCATAGCCGGAGTTGTCGAAGGCGCACTGATTGGCGGGATCGATGGTGGCATCCACTTTCAAGTCGTGGAAGTAATTGCCTACCACATAAGAACTTCCGCCCGAGGTGGCCAGATCGTCGGTGGGAAAGTTAATTCCGTAGGGGTCGTTGTAAACCTCATTGAATAGGAACCAAATTCTCCGCGGTCCGTACTGCGCGTAGAACGGTTCCGCACACGTCCCATTGTCGGTGCTGTTGCCCATGCCAAAGACGTCGTGGACCACGTTCTGCGAGAAAATCACGTCCGACGCCCGCTTCGATCCCAGTCCTCCGCGTTTGGTGTGATCAACAACATTCTTTCCCACGAAAATGAACTTGATGCGGTCGTAGGCACCCAGATCTTGGCCGTTGTCGCCATTGACCTGGACACAATTTGCGCCGATGTAGGAACAGGCGACGTTCAGAATCCAGAGGTGGTCTACCCAGTACCCCACATTAAAGGCATGCCCGTTCTGATTGTTATCGGTGGCTTCGTAGACCTGCCCCTGGTCGTGGATGTTGATGTTGTAATAGACGATATGGTGATGGCGCAGGTTTGGGTTATTAATCATCCAATATCCCACCGAACCGCCCTGCACCGACCCGAAGCAGGCGGTACCCTGGGCAGCGCAGCCCCACCATTCCATGTTGCGGAAGACGAAATAAGAACCGCAGTTGCGCTGATCGGGATTGGCATCGCAACTCGTAGCCATGGTTTCAGCGGAGCCGTTGCTGTAGATTCCGTAACCTCTGCCGCTGGTGCCAGTGCGGTTGTCCATCAGGAAGTTTTCGACAATCAGGTGATGGCCAAAGGCGAGGAAACTACTGTTTACCAGGCTGGGACGGTTGGCCCCGCTGTCCGCACCGCGAATCCACACATAGCCCGCGGAGTTGAGCACCCAGGGAGCGGCCGTGCCGTGAGCATAAAGTCCGTTAACATTCTGCGTGCCGCTGCCGTGGACTTCGACGTAGGTGCCCGGCCCGAGGTCGAGCGGGATCGTCTTACGAGGCAAGTCGGGTGCTCCGTAGGTTCGCCCGCTGTCAATGCCGGTGCTGAGATCGACGTAGTAGCATCCCGCCAATTGCGAACCCGGCGCTCCATTCCACGCGTTTGTGCAGTCGGCCGGGGCGCTCTCCCTGATGCCAAAACCCGGATCAGGTATGCCAATCGGCATGGCGTAGTAGGGATTGCCATGGCTCGCAGGCAAATAGCCGATCCGCGCAACCTCGGGAACAGCGATGCCGACCACATTCAATTCCGCCACCGCCGTCCAGGGCCCGCCTTTGACTTCGTTCACCGCGCGCAACCGCACATACCGTCCGACAGTACTGGGGAAATCTACTTGCTTCTGAGCGTGGTCGGCGGAGTTGTTGATGAGGGTCCCGCTCGCCACCGCCGTACCCCAGTTGGCCCCGTCCTTTGTACCCCAGTTCTCCCCATCCATGCTGACGAAGAACTCGTAGTTGGCGATATTGCCGTTCGCGTTCTGGTCCTGGCGCGGCAGGTACTGGAAGCCGGTGATGTTGTAATAGCCTCCGAGATCAATCTGGATCTCGTGCGGCGGCGGCGGCGGTACGCCATGGCAATACTCGGTGAACCACATGGTGGCGGCGTTGCCGTCGATCGCATTGCTCGCGCCGTAATTGCCGCAGTCGGTCGCCTCGCTGTCCGCCCACACGTGCCATCCCGTCTTCGGAGTGAGGGTCGGCGTAACCGTCAACAGAACCGCTCCCGTCGAGCCATTGAACGTCGCACCAATGATGGATGTCGTTGCCGTGCCCAGGAAAGATGCGCTGGTCACGGCGAATGTCGCCGTTGTCGTGCCGGCGTTGACCGTGACCGTTGCCGGTACCGTGGCGGCACTGGCGTTGCTGCTGCTCAGCGTGACGGTGGCGTTCGTCGTCGGAACGCTGGCCAGGGTCACGGTCGCCGTCGAGGCATTGCCGCCGGCGATAGAGGCGGGGTTCAGGGTCACGCTCGCCACTTGCGGACCGGTGGTTGTCACCACTGAACCCAACACATTGAACTCCGCGACGTTCGTCCACGGCCCGCCCTTGACTTCGCTCATCGCACGCAGACGTACGTACCGTCCCACGAACCCACTGAACGCCACCTGCTTCTGGCTCTTGTCGGATGCATTCGTGAACAGCCACCCGGTCGAGACCGCACTGCCCCAAGTGTACCCATCCATGCTGACGTAGAACTCGTAATTGTCGATGTTGCCGCTCGAGACCTGGTCCTGGCGCGGGAGGTACTGGAAACCGGTGATGTTGTAGTTGGCTCCTAGGTCAATCTGGATTTCATGCGGAAGCGGCGGTGAGCCGTTGCAGTATTCGGTTACCCACATGGTGGCGGCGTTGCCGTCGAAGGAGTTGGTCGCGCCGTAATTGCCGCAGTCGGTCGCTTGGCTGTCCACATACACCACGCGCCATGCCGCATGTGAAATCAGGCCTGCCGAAGAACTCCCCGGCATAACCGTCAGCGTGGCCGCACTGGTCGAGTCGTTGAAGGTCGCCGCTATCACCGATGTCGACATTGTGCTTACCGAAGAAGCGCTGGTCACCTGGAATGATGCCGTGATCGTACCCGCGTTCACCGTCACGGAGGCAGGCACCGTCGCTGCATCGGGGTTGCTGTTGGTCATCGTGACGATTGCGTTCGTCGCCGGAGCATTGGTCAGGGTCACGGTCGCGGTCGAGCTATTGCCGCCGCCAGTAATCGAGGTCGGAACTAGCGTCAACGACGCCACTTGCGGATTGCTCGCCACCGAACCCAATACATTCAGCTCTGCGGCGTTGGTCCACGGCTTGCCGCTGACTTCGCTCAGGGCACGCAGACGCACGTACCGCCCGATGACTCCCGGGAAGGTCACTTGCTTTAGCGTGTGGTCGGCGGCGTTCGCGATCAGGGTTCCGGTCTTGACCGCCGTACCCCAGTGCCCCCCCTCCGTCGTACCCCAGTTCCCCCCGTCCGTGCTGACGAAGAACTCGTAGTTGGCGATATTGCCGTTCGCGTTCTGGTCTTGGCGGGGCAGGTACTGGAAACCGGTGATGGCGTAGGTGTCGCCCAGGTCAATCTGGATCTCGTGGGGCGACGGCGGCGAGCCATGGCAGAACTCGGTGATCCAGATGGTGGCGGCGGTGCCGTCGATGGCATTGGTCGCGCCGTAATTGCCGCAGTCGCTCGCCTCGCTGTCCACCCACACGCGCCATCCCGTCTTCGGAACGAGGGTTGGAGTAATCGAGAGCAGAGCCGCTCCGGTCGAGCCGTTGAACATCGCACCAATGATGGAGGTCGTTGTCGTGCCCAGGAAAGATGCGCTGGTCACGGCAAATGTCGCCGTGGTGGCGCCCGCATTGACGGTGACTGTGTCCGGCACCGTCGCCGCGCTGGGGTTGCTGCTCGCCAGGGTCAGGGTCGCGTTGGTGGGGGGAGCGCTGGTCAGGGTTACCGTCGCCGTTGTGGTATTCGCGCCGCCGGTAATCGAGGCCGGATTCAGCGTCACGGTGGCCACTTGCGGACCGCTGCCCGTCACCGCCACACCCAGGAAGTTCAGCTCCGCGGCGTTCGTCCACGGTCTTCCCGTGACTTCGTTCAGCGCGCGCAAACGTACGTATCGCCCGGCCACGCCGGGGTAGGGCAAGTTCACCTGCTGCGCACTATGATCGGAAGAATTCATGAACAGTGTGCCCGTCGAGACCGCCGCTCCCCATTTCGCCCCGTCCGTGCTGACGTAGAACTCATAGTTGGCAATATTGCCGTTGGAGACCTGGTCCTGGCGAGGCAGGTACTGCAAGCCGGCGATCATGTAGTTGGTGCCGAGATCGATCTGGATTTCGTGCGGAGGAGGCGGCGCGTCATTGCAGAACTCGGTGATCCACATGGTCGCGGCGTTACCGTCGAAGGCGTTGGTCGCGGCGTAGTTGCCGCAGGCGCTCCCCTGGCTGTCTACGTACAACACCCGCCACGCCGTCTGCGGAATCAGGAGCGTGGAACCCAGCACATTCAGCTCGGCGGCGTTGGTCCACGGCTTGCCGGTCACCTCGCTGATGGCGCGCAGGCGCACGTACCGCCCGATGACGCCCGAGAAGGTCACTTGCTTCAGCGTGTGGTCAGCGGCGTTGCTGATCAGGGTCCCGGCCGCGACCGGCGGGCCCCAATTGGACGCGTCGAAACTGACATAGAATTCATAGTTGGCGATATCGCCGCTGGAGATCTGGTCCTGGCGGGGCAGGTACTGGAAGCCACTGATGCCGTAGTAGTCTCCGAGGTCAATCTGGATCTCGTGCGGCGGCGGCGGTGCGCCATGGCAATAATCGGTGATCCAGATGGTGGCGGCGTTGCCGTCGATGGCGTTGGTTGCGCCGTAGTTGCCGCAGTCGCTCGCCTCGCTGTCCGCCGACACGCGCCATCCCGTCTTCGGAATCATGGCCGGCGTAATCGTCAGCAGAACCGCTCCGGTCGAGCCGTTGAAAGTCGCACCCATGATGGATGCCGTTGTCGCGCTCACCGATGACGCGCTGGTGACGATAAAAGTCGCCGTCGTCGTGCCGGCATTTACGGTCACCGTCGCAGGCACAGTGGCCGCGCTGGGGGTGCTGCTGGTCAGCGTGACGGTCGCATTCGTCAACGGAGCGCTGGTCAGGGTCACGGTCGCCGTCGAGGTAGTGCCGCCGGAAATCGAGGCCGGATTCAGCGTCACGGTGGCCACTTGCGGACCGCTAGTCATCGACGCCACACCCAACACGTTGAACTCCGCGACGTTGGTCCACGGCTGGCGATTGACTTCGCTCAGAGCGCGCAAACGCACGTAGCGCCCGATGACGCCTGGGAAGGTGACCTGCTTCAGCGAGTGGTCGGCGGAGTTAGCGATCAGCGTCCCGGTCGCCACCGCCGTGCCCCAATTCACGCCGTCCACGCTGACGTAGAACTCGTAGTTGGCGATGTCGCCGCTGGAAGCTTGGTCCTGGCGCGGCAGGTACTGGAAGCCACTAACGCTGTAGTAGCTTCCGAGGTCTATCTGGATCTGGTGCGGGGGCGGCGGCGACGCGCCATAGCAAAACTGGGTGATCCAGACGGTCGCAGCATTGCTGTCGAAGGCGCTGGTCGCGGCGTAATTGCCGCAGGCGGTCTCCTGGCTGTCCACGTACAACACCCGCCAACCGGCCTGAGGAATCGGCTGATCTCCTGACTGTGCGAACGCAATAGCACTTAAGGAGACAAATAGGAGAGAAAAAATGGCAACACGAGTGTGCCGGGCCCATGGAGCGCACTGCGTATGTTTTTCTCTATGCTTGCGCAAAGCGTTCGATCTCTTGCTGTGGCACTCTGATCAGGGGATCATGGAGAAGCTACTAAGCATAGCCGCAGCTTTGAATATGGAATAGTGACGAGAGTCACCAGCTCAAGTGACTGCGGTGCGGATGCTCGGTGGAGGCGAACATCACGGTTCAGCGGATTGCGGCAGGATGTGTGGGATCGCCCTAGCAGCCCGTGGTGTAAGTAGCTGAATTTCGGCACGGGCAGCGGCGTACTCGGTTGCGTGAGTTCGCCAAGTTTTTCGCGCGGGACATCGAGATTCCACTTCTGCACGGCCGATTCCGATCTTCCCGGCGCGGG